>CAMXAS010000131.1 GCA_947179195.1 uncultured Bacteroidales bacterium | reverse complement strand
TGCGCCAAGTGTTCGTTGTGGGTGACGATGACGAACGTCTGCCCGAATTCATCACGCAAACGGAAGAACAACTCGTGGAGTGCCTGCGCGTGCGCCGTATCGAGGTTGCCCGAGGGTTCGTCAGCCAGGACGACCGACGGACGGTTCATCAACGCGCGCGCCACGGCCACGCGCTGCTGTTCGCCGCCCGACAACTCGCCGGGCTTGTGGGCGGCACGGGCGGAGAGCCCCAGAAAGTCCAAGAGTTCGGCGGCGCGCCCGCGCGCCGCCCGCGCGCTTTCGCCGCCTATCAGCGCCGGCATCATGACGTTCTCCAAAGCGGAGAACTCCGGCAACAGATAGTGGAATTGAAAGACGAAACCGATATGGCGGTTGCGGAAGCGCGCCAGTCGGGCGGCGGACAGCCGGTAGGGGTTCTCGCCGTCGATTTCGACCGTGCCCGCCGTGGGCGGCTCCAAACTGCCGAGCAGTTGCAGCAAGGTGGTCTTGCCGGCGCCGGAAGCCCCCGTCACCGACACGACCTTCCCCTTCTCCACGGTCAAATCGACGCCCTTGAGCACGTCCAACTGACCGTAGCGCTTGCATAGGCCTTTCGCCACTATAATCGGTTCCGCCATCGCCAGGTTCCTAACGGTTAGATAGCCTCCACCGACTTGATTTCGGGAATCGCTTTCTTGAGCGTGGCTTCCACGCCCTGTTTCAACGTCATCTGCATATGCGGGCAGGAGCCGCACGCACCGTGCAGACGCACCTTAACCACGAGGTCGTCGGTCATTTCCATAAACGCGATGTCGCCGCCGTCGGCCTGCAAATACGGGCGGAGCTGTTCGATGAGCGCCCGCACCTTTTCGGTGATTTCCGTTTTCTGTGTCGCTTCCATAATATCCTTTAATACGTAGTTAATAATCGTGTATCGTTATTTGGTATGTTCCAGCACCGCCAGTTGGCGCGCCACCTCGCCGCCCAAGGCCGTAAAGACCGCCTTCACGGGGTCGGTGGCCGGCGAATCCGGCGTCTGCATGACCGGCTTGCCGAGGTCGGCCTGCTCGCAGACCGAAGCCACGAGCGGAATCTGCGCCAAGAGCGGGAAACCGAATTCCTGCGCCAGCCGCTCGCAACCGCCCTTGCCGAAGATGTAGTACTTGTTGTCGGGCAACTCCGCCGGCGTAAAATACGCCATATTCTCCACCACGCCCAAAACCGGCGTCTTGACCTCGCGGAACATATCGGCGGCCTTGCGCACGTCGGCCACGGCCACTTCCTGCGGCGTGCTCACGAGCAGCGCGGCCGTTACCGGTATCATCTGCGAGAGCGTGATTTGAATGTCGCCGGTGCCGGGCGGCAAGTCCACGACCATGTAGTCGATTTCGCCCCACAGCGTTTCGGTGAACATCTGCCGCAGCGCGTTCGACGCCATCGGGCCGCGCCACAGCACGGCCTTGGCCGGGTCCACGAAAAAGCCTATCGACATGATTTTAAGGCCGTATTGTTCCATCGGCACGAGATAGGTCTTGCCGTCGGCTTCCACGCCTTTGGGGGCCGTATGCGTCAGGCCGAACATCGTCGGCACGGACGGCCCGTATATATCAGCGTCCACCAAGGCCACCTTCGCGCCGGTCTTGGCCAAAGCCAAGGCCAGGTTGGCCGATACGGTGGATTTGCCGACACCGCCTTTGCCCGAACCCACGGCGATGATGTGCTTGACGTCTTTCAAGGCCTCGTGTTCCCGCGTTTCGGGCGCCCGCATACGCGCGGAAAAGCCGATTTCGACCTCCGCCTCGGGCGACACGTACTGCGCGATGGCCGCCAGACAGTCGCGCCGCATCCGTTCCTTCATCGGGCAGGCCGGCGTGGTCAGCACGATGTCGAAGCGGATTTTGTTGCCATCCACCGTCAATTTGTCAATCATGCCCAGGCTCACGAGGTCGCGACCCAAATCCGGGTCTTGCACATGCGAGAGCGCGGCTTTGACCTGTTCTATCGTTATGCTCATAATGTCCTTATTTCGCGGCCGCCTTGTCGATTTCGGCCGTCAGTCGTTCAAAAATCTCCTCCACGGTACCCGTCCCCTTGATGGCCGTGTACATGCCCTTCTGACGGTAGTATTCGGCCACGGGCGCGGTCTTGGCTTCGTATTCCTTGAAACGGTTGAGGATGACCTCTTCCGTATCGTCGGCACGGCCCGACACCTTGCCGCGTTCCAGCAGACGCTGCAAGAGCACGTCCTGCGGCACTTCAAGGCTCAGCATACAGTGCAGGCGCGAGTTCAGTTTCTCCAACAGGGCTTCCAGCATATGCGCCTGCGACACCTTGCGCGGAAAACCGTCGAACAGGATGCCCGCCACTTCGGGTTCACGCGCGATTTTGGCCTCGATGATGCGGCCTATCAAGTCGTCGGAAACCAGCTCGCCGCGCTCGATGGTGGCCTGCGCCTGTTTGCCGAGTTCGGTCTGCGCCTTGATTTCCTCGCGCAACATATCGCCCGTAGAGATATACAACAGGCGGTAACGTTCAATCAGTTTTTGGGATTGCGTCCCTTTTCCGGCTCCCGGAGGGCCGAACAATACGATATTCAGCATGGCTTTAACAGTATTTATGGCCGCTCCGTACAAAAAGCGGGCCGTTTTAAGGACGGACAACCGTCCGTCAGGACACAAAATTACGTTTTTTTAATGTATTTTTGCACACTGAAAACATTTTATTTATGGAAAACAAAACACCTTTGGTCAGCATCATCATGGGCAGCGCGTCCGACTATCCGACGATGGAGGCCGCCGCCAAGTTTTTAGACCAACAGAATATCCCGTTTGAAATCATCGCGCTCTCGGCGCACCGCACGCCGCACGAAGTGGTGGAATTCGCCTCGCACGCGCACGAACGCGGCGTAAAGGTCATTATCGCGGCGGCCGGCATGGCGGCGCACCTGCCCGGGGTGGTGGCGGCCCTGACCCCCCTGCCCGTTATCGGCGTGCCTGTCAAGTCGTCGCTGGAAGGCATGGACGCGGCCTTGGCCATGTTGCAGATGCCGCCGGGCATTCCCGTGGCCACCGTGGCCATCAACGGCGCGCTCAACGCGGCCATCCTGGCCTTGCAGATTATCGCGGCGGGCTGTCCCGACGCCTTCAAAAAGGTGCAGGCTTACAAACAATCGCTGAGCGAGAAGATTGTCAAAGCCAACGAAGAGCTGAAAAGCATCCGCTTCGAAAACCGCACGAACTAAACGCGGCGAAAACGCAAATCCTAAGCGTAGCGCAGGCTACAGAACTTTTTTACGATATTTTTCCAGTTCGAACGTATATTGGGAAAGTATCGTATCATGGATGGATTACATTTCCGACCGCGTGGCCGACAGACCGCGTGGCGATGGGCCTTGTGCCTGTTCATTTTAATTTCGGGTGACCCGACGGGCCTTGCGCGGGGACGCGCCGCCGAGCCGCAGCCCGTCTTTCCCGCCTGCCTGCAACCGGCTTTCAGAACCCTGTACCTGCCCGACATGGGCGTCGGGCATCCGGCCCTGTTGGCCGCCAACAGCCTGTATGAACGGGCTGACGCCGCCGGCAGACCCGACGGCGGCGCGGCCACCCGCCGCTTACGCGGACAGGCCGGCGTCTATTCCTATCTCGGCTTTATTCCGGAGAACAAAAAGACGGGCCTCGGCGGCGCGTTGTCGCTGGGGCGGCACACCATCGGCATGCACTATGAGTTCGAGGGCTTTTCGCTCTACCACAGGCATTCCGCCGGACTGTCGTACGCGATGGCCTTTACCGACCAGTGGCAGGGCGGGGTCTTTGTGCGCTACCGCCGCCGCAACCGCATAGAGGACGTGGCCGACAAGGGGGCCGTGGAAAGCGGCCTTTCGGTGGCCTGCCGGCTGGAGCACTGGAACCTGTCGTTCAAGGCCGCTTACGAGATACCGCTGCAGGGCAGCGGTATCTGGCAGCAGGCGTTGAGCCTGCTGCTCACGGCCTCCTACTCCCTGAGCGACGACCTCTGCATAGGCGTGGAGGTGGGCAAAGACATCCGCTACCCCGTGGAGGCGGCCGCCGCGGTGGCCTACCGCATCAAAGGGCATTTCATGGTGTTCGGGCTCTGCGGCGTCTATCCGTTCCGTTTCAGCCTCGGCGGCGGCTACACCGCGCCGCGCTTCGACATTCTCGTATCCACGGCCTACCATCCGCCCTTGGGCGCGACGGGTCAAATCAGCGTGTCATGGAAAGCCTGGTAACCCGCTACGGACGCAAGGTCTGGCGCGGCATGGGTTGCATCCTGTTC
>CAMXAS010000130.1 GCA_947179195.1 uncultured Bacteroidales bacterium | reverse complement strand
ATTTGCTATTGCGCTCTACAAACCTTAACTTTGCATCTTTATAATATAGAAGTATAACCCATTAATCTGAAAACAGATGAAAAGAGCATACGTATTCCCGGGACAGGGAGCGCAGTTCGTGGGCATGGGCAAAGACTTGTACGAAGCCTATCCCCAGGCCAAGGAAATGTTTGAAAAAGCCAACGATATCCTCGGCTTCCGTATTACCGACCTCATGTTTGCCGGTACGGACGAAGACCTGAAACAGACCAAGGTGACGCAGCCGGCGGTATTCCTGCATTCGGTGGTGCTGGCGGCCTGTCTGCCCGATTTCAAGCCCGATATGGTGGGCGGTCACTCCCTCGGCGAATTTTCGGCCCTTGTGGCCAACAAGGCGTTGAACTTTGAAGACGCGCTCGTGCTGGTGTCCAAACGCGCCAACGCGATGCAGAAGGCCTGCGAGATGAACCCGTCCACGATGGCGGCCATCATCGGGCTGGACGACGCCAAGATAGAAGAAATCTGCGCGGGCATCCAGGGCGAAGTCGTGGTGCCGGCCAACTACAACAGCCCTGGCCAGCTCGTTATTTCGGGCAGCATGAAGGGCATCGAGCAGGCCTGCGAGGCTTGCAAGGCGGCGGGCGCCAAGCGTGCGTTGCCGCTCAAGGTGGGCGGTGCGTTCCATTCGCCGCTCATGGAGCCGGCGCGCGTGGAACTGGCGCAGGCCATCGAAAGCACGGCCTTCCATGCGCCGGTATGTCCGGTTTATCAGAACGTCAACGCGCGTCCGTTCACCGACCCGGCCGAAATCAAGGCCAACCTCGTGGCGCAGTTGACCTCGCCGGTGCGTTGGACCGAAATCGTCCGCAACATGGTGGCCGACGGCGCCACGGAAATGATAGAAGTGGGCCCCGGCTCGGTATTGCAGGGGCTGGCCAAGAAAATAGCGCCGGAACTGGCGGTTAGCGCCGGCACGGTACAACCGGCCTAAGGGATGCAGCCTGTCAAGGTTAAATCGTGGATGTTTTGGGCGGCGGCCGTCGCCACGGGGCTGTTGCTGGCCGCGGCGTGGCCGGCGCGTGGCTTTACGCCCGTCGTGTTCTTCGCGTGGGTGCCGCTGCTGTGGGCGGAGGACTACGCCTACCGTCGGCGGCGGGCGGGTGAGGGCGGCCGTTACCCGGTCTTCCTCTATGCCCTTGTGGCCTTCCTGGTTTGGAACATCCTCACCACGTGGTGGATTTGGAACTCCACGCCCGCCGCGGCCTTGGCCTGGGGCGCCAACGCCCTGCTCATGGCCACGGTCTTTTGGCTGTATCATGTCACCACGCGCCGTTTGCCGCTGTACAGCGCGCGCGGCGGCGTGCTCATCGTCTATTGGCTTGCGTTTGAGTATATACACCATATCTGGGACATCGCCTGGCCGTGGCTCACGCTCGGCAACGTGTTCGCCACGCAGCCGGCCTGGGTGCAGTGGTACGAATACACGGGCACGTCGGGCGGCAGCCTGTGGGTGCTGGCGGTCAATATGCTGTTCCTGGCGTGGTGCAAGGCCGTTATGGCCGGCGCGTCCAAGCGCGAGAAAAACATCAAGGCTATCGCGGTCTGCCTCGCCATCCTGATTCCCGTGGGCGGCTCGATGTGGCGCTACACGCATTACAAAAGCGAGGGGCGGCGCGTGGAGACGGTGGTCGTGCAGCCCAATATAGACCCCTATGGGGAGCAATACGACATCCCGCCCGTGGAGGCCGTCAAGCGGATGCTGTTCCTGGGCGAATATGCGTTGAGCCCGCAGACGCGCTTCCTCGTCACGCCCGAAAGCATGATACAGGAGTACGTTTGGGAGCACAAGCTGGCCTATTCGCCGAGCGTGGCGGCCATCCGCCACTTCCTGACGGATTATCCCGACCTGTCGGTGGTGGCCGGTATTTCCACCTACAGCCGGCTTTCGCCCGAAGATTCGGCCACGCGCGGTGTGCGCAAAAGGCCGAACATCTTTGAGGGTACGACGCTCTATTACTTGGCGCACAATACGGTCATGGTCATCGACACGGGCGCGAAAGTCATGGAAGACGCGGCGCCCGGCGGCTTCCCGCTGCGGCATAAGTCCAAGCTGACGCCGGCCGTGGAAATCATGCCCTTGGTCGATAAAATCGGCTTTTTGGAGAAATGGGCCATCGACTTGGGCGGCATCGTGGGCACGCTGGGCACGGATGCGGAACCCAAGGTGTTCCAATCGGTGGTGGCGGGCGACACGGTAACTTACGCCGACGTCATCTGCTACGAATCCATTTTCGGCGACTACGTGACGGGCTTTTGCCGCCGCGGCGCCGAGCTGCTGTTCATCTCCACCAACGACGGCTGGTGGGGAAACACGCCGGGCCACCGGCAGCACGCCGAATACGCGCGTCTGCGGGCCATCGAGAACCGGCGCGAAATAGCCCGTTCGGCCAATACGGGCATTTCCGGCTTCATCTCCCAGCGGGGCGACGTGCTGCAACGCACGGCCTATTGGGAGCCGGCCGTCATCAAACACGATATGAAAACCAACCGCAAACTCACGCTGTACAGCCGTTACGGGGATGTTTTGGGACGTATGTTCCTGCCTGTTTCCCTGTTGTTGCTGTTGGCCGGTCTGGTGCTGCGGATAGTGAAGCGGTAGGGCGACCCTATGGGCGCGCCCTCGCAAGGGATTTTTATGAGATTTGAAGAACTGAATTTAAAGGCGGAGTTGTTGTCCGCCATATCGGACTTGGGCTTTACGGAAGCCATGCCCGTGCAGGAACAGGTCATCCCGTTGCTGCTGGGCGGGGCCACCGACTTGATTGCGCTCGCGCAGACGGGTACGGGCAAGACGGCGGCGTTCGGCCTGCCGATTCTGCAACGGCTCGATACGACGAACCGCAACGTGGAAGCCTTGGTGCTGAGCCCGACGCGCGAACTGTGCCTGCAAATCGCCACCGACATGGAGAAGATGGCGGCCCACCTGCCCGGCGTTAAAATCGGGGCGGTGTATGGCGGGGCGAGCATCGAACGGCAGATGTCGGAGATAGAACGCGGCCTGAAAGTCGTCGTGGCCACGCCCGGCCGTATGCTCGACATCCTGCGGCGCGGCAAGCTCGACCTCTCCCAAATCCGGACGGTGGTGTTCGACGAGGCCGACGAGATGCTGCACATGGGGTTCCGCGACGAGTTGGACGGCATTTTGGCCTATACGCCCGAAGAAAAGAATACGTGGCTGTTTTCGGCCACGATGCCCGATGAAATCCGCGCCATGACGGGCCGCTACATGAAGGAGCCGGTGGAGGTGACGATAGGCCGCCGCAACGAGGGCTCGGCCAACGTAACGCACCACTACTACATGGTGCAGGCCAAGGAACGTTATTTGGCCCTGAAGCGGATTATCGACTACTATCCGGAAATCTATTCGATTGTTTTCTGCCGGACCCGGCGCGAGACGCAGGAGGTGGCCGAGAAACTCATACGCGACGGCTACAACGCCGACGCCCTGCACGGCGATCTGTCGCAGGCGCAGCGCGACAACGCGATGAGCCGCTTCCGCCTCAAGAACCTGCAACTGTTGGTGGCGACGGATGTGGCGGCACGCGGCCTGGACGTGAACAACCTGACGCACGTGCTCAACTACAACCTGCCCGACGATGTGGAACAATACACGCACCGCAGCGGCCGCACGGGCCGCGCGTCCGCCACGGGCATTTCCATTTCGCTGATTACCGTCCGCGAGAAGTCGCGCATCAAGGAAATAGAGAAAGTGATTCATAAGCCGTTCGAGTTGAAACAACTGCCGAGCGGCGAGGAAATATGCGGCAAGCAGGTGCTTTATCAGGCCGAGCGGATGCTGGGCGTGGATTTGGCGGCGGAAGAACTGGAAACCTATCTGCCGGCCATTTACGGGAAACTGCAACCGCTGAGCAAGGAAGAACTCATACAACGCTTCGTGGCCTTGGAGTTCAACCGCTTTTTGAACTACTACCGCAACGCGCCCGAAGTACGCGACATGAGCGTGGACGCCCCGCGCGGCAAACGGTCGGACGACAGGGGCGACCGTAGCGATTTCGCGCGGCTGTTCATCAACCTCGGCCATATGGACGGCATCAAGCCGCAGAACATCATCGGCCTGCTGAACGACTACGTGAAAGACCGCGATATGCGCGTGGGCCGCATCGACCTGCGCAAGACGTGTTCGTTCGTGGAGATTCCGGCTTCCTATGCGGAACTGGCCGTGCAGGCCTTGGGTGGCGCCGTCTATCGCGACCGCAAGGTGTTTGCGGAGGTGGCGAAAAGCAAGGAACGCGGCGAGCGCCCTGAGCG
>CAMXAS010000129.1 GCA_947179195.1 uncultured Bacteroidales bacterium | reverse complement strand
TTTGTAAGTTTGTTAATAACCGTAAATTTTAGGCATTATGCTCAGTATATTCAAGAAGATTTTCGGCGATAAGTCGCAGCGGGACCTGAAGGAGATTCAGCCGGTGCTGACGGCTTGTCTCCAGGCCTACGAGACGATCAAGACGCTCGACAACGACGGCTTGCGCGCCAAGACGGCCGAGTTCCGCAAGCGGATTCAGGATAAGGTTCAGACGAAAAAGGACGCGGTCGCCGCGCTCAAGCAGCAGATTGCGGACGGCGAGGACACGCTGGAGGTGGAGGAAAAGGAACGCCTCTACGCCGAAATCGACAAAATCGAGAAGGAGATTTACGAGGCGACGCAGGCCGTGCTGAACGAGATTCTGCCGGAGGCCTTCGCCGTGGTCAAGGAGACGGCGCGCCGTTTTGCCGAGAACGAGGAGGTGGAGGTGACGGCCATGCCGTGGGACGGCGACCTGGCGGCCTCGCGCGACAATGTGAACATCCGCGACGGCAAGGCTTACTACAAGAACCAGTGGATGGCGGGCGGCAACCTCATCCGGTGGGATATGGTGCACTACGACGTGCAGCTTATCGGCGGTATCGTGCTGCATCAGGGCAAAATCGCCGAGATGAGCACGGGCGAGGGTAAGACGCTCGTGGAGACGTTGCCGGTCTATCTCAACGCCCTGCCCGGCGAGGGCGTCCACGTGGTGACGGTGAACGACTATCTGGCCAAGCGTGACTCGGAATGGATGGGGATGCTGTTTGAATTCCACGGCCTGAAGGTGGACTGCATCGACAAGCACCAGCCCAGCAGCGAGGCGCGCCGCAAGGCTTATCTGGCCGACATCACCTACGGTACGAACAACGAATTCGGCTTCGACTACCTGCGCGACAATATGTGCCGCCACCCGGAAGAGCTCGTGCAGCGCAAGCACAACTACGCGATTGTGGATGAGGTCGATTCGGTCTTGATTGACGACGCGCGGACGCCTCTGATTATTTCGGGCCCCACGTTCAAGGGCGAAAACCAGGATTTCGAACAGCTCAAGCCGCAGATTGAGAAGATATATAACGCGCAGCGGGCCGAAATCACGCAGGTGCTGGCCGAAGCCAAGCGGCTGCTGTCGGGCACGCCCTCGGCCGAGGACGAGAAGAAAGGCGGTGAGTTGCTGTTGCAGGCGCACCGCGGTTTGCCGAAGAACAAGGCGCTCATCAAGTTCCTCAGCGAGCCGGGCATGAAGACGCTCTTGCAGAAGACCGAGAATTTCTACCTGCAGGAACAGGGCAAGCATATGCACGTCATCGATGACAAGCTGCTGTTCGTCATCGACGAGAAGCTCAATACGATTGACCTTACCGACCGCGGCGTGGACTTCCTCTCCGCGGGCGCGAACGACGCGCAGTACTACATCCTGCCGGACGTGGGTGCGCAGATTGCCGAGCTGGAGAAACAGCCGCTGAGCGAGGCCGAAAAGGCGGAGAAGAAGAACGAAATCATGCGCGACTACGCGATTCAGTCGGACCGCGTGCATACGCTCAACCAGTTGCTCAAGGCTTACACCCTGTTCGAGAAAGACGTGGAATACGTCGTCATCGACAACGAGGTCAAGATTGTGGACGAGCAGACGGGCCGTATCATGGACGGTCGCCGTTATTCGGACGGTCTGCACCAGGCCTTGGAAGCCAAGGAAAACGTCAAGGTGGAGGCCGCCACGCAGACCTACGCCACGATTACGTTGCAGAACTACTTCCGTATGTACGCCAAACTCTCCGGTATGACCGGTACGGCCGAAACGGAAGCGGGCGAGCTTTGGAATATATACAAATTGGACGTGGTCTGCATCCCGACCAACCGTCCCGTCATCCGCGAAGACCGCGAGGATTTGGTCTATAAGACCAAGCGCGAGAAATACAATGCCGTCATCGAGGAGATTGTGGAGTTGACCCAAGCCGGAAGGCCGGTACTCGTGGGTACCACCTCGGTCGAGATTTCGGAATTGCTGAGCCGTATGCTCAAGGGCCGCGGCATCGCGCACAACGTCTTGAACGCCAAGCTGCATAAGAAAGAGGCCGACATCGTGGCCGAGGCCGGCCGCGCCGGTACGGTGACGATTGCCACCAACATGGCCGGCCGTGGTACCGACATCAAGCTGGGCGAGGGCGTCAAGGAGGCCGGCGGTCTGGCCATCATCGGCACCGAACGCCACGAGTCGCGGCGTGTGGACCGCCAGTTGCGCGGCCGTGCCGGCCGTCAGGGCGACCCGGGCTCGTCGCAGTTCTTCGTCTCGCTGGAAGACAACCTGATGCGTCTGTTCGCCTCCCAGCGGATTGCGGCCGTCATGGACCGCATGGGCTACAAGGAAGGCGACGTCATCCAGGCGCCCATGATTACGCGCGCCATCGAACGGGCGCAGAAGAAGGTGGAGGAGAACCATTTCGGCGTCCGCAAACGCCTGTTGGAATACGACGACGTGATGAACGCCCAGCGCGAGGTCATCTACAAGAAACGCCGTCACGCGCTCTACGGCGAGCGGCTCAGCCTTGACATCGCCAACATGATGTACGACACGGTGGAGAACCTGGTGGCCGACTTCAAGGACAGCCGCGACTACGAGGATTTCAACGGCCGTCTCATCCGCACGTTCGGCGTGGCGTCGCCCGTAGGGGAGAACGAGGCGCTGTCGATGAAGGAGGAACAGCTGACGGAGACCGTCTTCAAGGCCGTTTACGAGGCCTACAAGCAGAAGTCGGAAGCCATCATGCGCGCCGCCTATCCCGTCATAGAGTCGGTGCACGAACGGCAGGGCGACCGCTTCGAGAACATCGCCATCCCGATTACCGACGGCCGCAAGACGCTCAACGTCGTGGCCAACATCAAGAAGTGTTTGGAGTCGAACGGCAAGGAAATCATCTCGGCCATTCAGAAAGGGCTGTGCCTGGCGGTTATCGACGACGCCTGGAAAGAGCACCTGCGCGAGATGGACGACCTCAAACAGTCGGTTCAGAACGCGACCTATGAGCAGAAAGACCCGCTGTTGATCTATAAGTTCGAGGCGTTCAACCTGTTCAAGCAGCTGATGGTCGATATCAACCGCGACGTGAGCGCGTTCCTCTGCCTCGGCCACCTGCCGATGGCTTCCCAAACCCAGATGGAGGAAGCGCGCGTACAGCAGACCGACATGAGCCGTATGCGCATTTCGCGTCCCGACAGCGCGGGCGACGAAGGGCGCGCGCCGGTTCAGACGAATCAGACGCAGGAACGCGCCAAGCCGCAGCCCGTGCACGTGGAGAAGAAAGTGGGCCGGAACGACCCCTGTCCCTGCGGCAGCGGCAAGAAATACAAGAACTGTCACGGCAAAGACGAATAGAGTCATGTACAACGAAGAGCAGATAAAGGATTTAGCGCAGCGGTTAGATGCGCTGAGGAGGTTTCTTTGACATCGAAGGCAAGGAAAAATTCGTAGCGGAAGAAGAACGCAAGACGCAGGCGGAGGACTTTTGGAACGACCCCAAGCAGGCGCAGAAGACGCTCAAAGGCATCCGTTCGCAGAAGACGTGGATAGAGGCTTACGAGACGCTGCGGCAGACGCAGGACGAGGTGGCGGTGATGGGTGAGTTCCTGGAGGCCGGCGAGGCCGCGGAAGCGGACGTGGATGAGGTCTTGCAGCGGTTCAGGACGCAGGTCGAGGAGCTGGAGTTCAAGAAAATGCTTTCCGAGGAGGAAGACCGCCTGGGCGGCATGGTCACGATTAATTCCGGCGCGGGCGGCACCGAGTCGCAGGACTGGGCGCAGATGCTCATGCGGATGTATATGCGCTGGGGCGAACGCCACGGCTATAAGGTCAACGTTGTGGACTGTCAGGAGGGCGAACAGGCCGGCATCAAGTCGGCCACGCTGGAGTTCGAGGGGGATTTCGCCTACGGTTACCTCAAGAGCGAGAACGGCGTGCACCGGCTCGTGCGGATTTCGCCTTTCGACGCGGCGGCGCGGCGGCACACGTCCTTCGCTTCGGTCTATGCCTATCCCGTTATCGACGACAACATCGAGATAGAGGTCAATCCGGCCGACATCACGTGGGACACCTACCGTTCGAGCGGCCCCGGCGGTCAAAACGTCAACAAGGTGGAGACGGCCGTCCGCCTGCGGCACGCGCCCACGGGCATCATCATCGAGTGCCAGATCACGCGCTCCCAGTTGCAGAACCGCGAGAAGGCCATGCAGATGCTCAAATCGCAACTCTACGAAATAGAGATGCGCAAGAAGCGCGAGAAAATCGCCGAGATAGAGGGGAGCAAGAAGAAAATCGAATGGGGTTCGCAAATCCGTTCGTACGTGTTGCAGCCCTACCGCATGGTCAAAGACCTGCGTTCGAACTACGAGACGTCCGACACCCAGGGGGTTTTGGACGGCGACATCGACGGATTGATAAAAAGCGTATTGTTGTTGTAATTA
>CAMXAS010000128.1 GCA_947179195.1 uncultured Bacteroidales bacterium | reverse complement strand
AGACTATCGTTCGTCCGAAACGGTCAAACGTTTCCGGCCCTTGGCACGACGGGCGGCCAATACGCGACGACCGTTGGCCGTGGACATTCTTTCTCTGAAGCCGTGTTTATTGATGCGCTTTCTCTTGGAGGGCTGAAATGTGCGTTTCATAATCTCTCGTTTTTCAAATAGTTAATTATCCGTACTTTAAGTCGCTTTTTACGGGCGAACCGTGTAGTTCCCGCCGCAAAAATGGACTGCAAAGGTAGCATTTTTTTTCTAAAAAGCAATCCTTTCAGAAAGAGAAATTCATCTGCTTCTTGTTCATATCGACGGAATCGACGCGGATTTTAACGCGGTCGCCCAATTTATAGGACTGTCCGGTACGGACGCCGACCACGCGGTAATTCTCCTCGTCGAGTTCGT
The DNA here is from genome assembly GCA_947179195.1 of uncultured Bacteroidales bacterium. Lineage (GTDB taxonomy): Bacteria > Bacteroidota > Bacteroidia > Bacteroidales > P3 > CAMXAS01. The sequence goes on along the minus strand of CAMXAS010000128.1, from coordinate 4,037 downwards.
AAAAGTCGTCGGTCAGGCTGCGCAGCGGCACCATACCCTCGCAATAGTTGCCTTCCAAGGCCACATAGATGCCCCATTTGCTGACGCCCGACACAAGCCCGTAGAAATATTCGCCCACCTTGTCGGACAGGTATTCGGCCTGCTTGTACTTGACCGAAGCGCGTTCGGCCTCGGCGGCGCGGCGTTCCATCTCGGAACTGTGCTCGCAGCGTTCCTCCAGCGTGGCGATGTCGGGCGCCGCCCCCTTGGCATCGGCCTGATTGAGGTAATGGGCCAGCAAGCGGTGTACAATCAGGTCGGGGTAGCGGCGGATGGGCGACGTGAAATGCGTATAGTACTTGAACGCCAGCCCGTAATGCCCGATATTGTTCGTGGAATAGTAGGCCTTGGCCATCGTGCGCACCGAAATGGTCTCTATCATGTTCTGCTCGGCCTTGCCCACCACCTGGTTCAACAGCGTATTGAACGACTTGACGAGGCCCGAACGGCTGCGCGTGTTCATCTTGTAGCCCAACTTGCGGACGAACTCCACGAACGTGTTGAGTTTTTCGGGGTTGGGCTCGTCGTGGACGCGATAGACGAAGGCTTTTTTGCGTTTGCCCGCCCATTCGGCCACGTAACGGTTGGCCAACAGCATGAATTCTTCGACGAGGAAATTGGCCTCTTTCTGCTCCTTGACATAGACGCTCAACGGCTTGGCCGTAACCGGGTCGAGGCGGAAGCGGACTTCCTGGGAGTGGAAATTGATGGCGCCCTTGGCGTAACGCGCGTCCTTGAGTTTTTGGGAAATCGCGAACAGGGCCGTCAAAGCCTTTATTTCGGAGGCCGTGAGCGCGGGTTCGGGCGCGGACACCTTGACCGCGGAGACGGACGGGGAGGCGAAACCTTCGGCCTCCAACACCGCCTGCACCTGTTCGTAGGCGAAACGGCGGTTGGAACGGATGACGCCCTTGCCGAACCAAAAATCGGTGACCTCCGCCGTTTCGGGGTTCATCGTGAAGACCGCCGAGAACGAGAAACGCTCCACGTCGGCGCGGAGCGAACAGAGGTCGTTGCTCAGCCGTTCGGGCAGCATCGCGATGGTGCGGTCCACGAGATAGACCGACGTGGCGCGGTCGTAGGCCTCCTGGTCGATGGCCGAGCCCGGTTTGACGAAATGCGAGACGTCGGCGATATGCACGCCCACTTCCACCTGACCGTCGTCGAGGCGGCGGAATGACAGCGCGTCGTCGTAGTCCTTGGCATCGACGGGATCTATCGTGCAGGTATATATGTCGCGGAAATCGCGCCTTTGCTTCAGGTCGGCGGCCGTCACTTCGTCTTTCATCTTGGCGGCTTCCGCTTCGGCGGCCGCCGGGTAAGACAGCGGGAAATTGTAGTCGGCCAGGATGGACTGCATCTCCACCGTGTTGTCGCCCGGCGTCCCAAGCACGGCGATGACCTCGCCGATGGGGTTGTTGAGATGCCGCGGCCAATCGACAATCCGCACGACGACTTTTTCGCCGGCCTTGGCGTCCTTGAGCGTATCGGCCGGCAGGAAGATATCGACAGGCACGGACGGGTTGTCGGGTTCAAGGAAATAATACTTACCGCTGCGCGTGACGATGCCCACGATGTAGTTCTTGTTGCGTTGCAGGATTTCGACAATCTGCCCCTCCAGCTTGCCCACCGAACCCCGGCGCGGGAACAGCAACACGCGCACGTGGTCGCCGTCCATGGCGTGGTTGGTATGGCTGGCGGCGATAAAGACGTCTTCGATTTCCTTATTGTCGGGCAGCAGATAGGCCTTGCCCGACGATTTCATATCGACCTTGCCCGTAATGTATTGACGCAGGCTTTCGGGAATATGGCGGTGGCGGTCGTTGTGCCGGTCGTTTGGCCGGCCGCCGTGCCGTTTGTCTTTGCGGGTTTCAACAATGGCCGCTCTCTTTTTGCCGCGGCCCGGCTTTGCACTTCTTTTCTTTCTCATATAACACCTATCAGCGACCGCACGTCGGCAATGCCCTTACGTTCCATGTAGGCGGCGATGCCGGCCGCTATCTTTTCGGCCGAAGCCGGATCTTCGAAATTGGCGGTGCCGACTTCGACAGCCGACGCCCCCACCATTAAAAACGCGATGGCGTCGCGCGCATCGACGATGCCGCCCATGCCCACGACGGGGATTTTGACGGCCTTGGCCACCTGCCATACCATGCGCAGCGCCACAGGGCGCACACAGGGGCCGGACAAGCCGCCCGTTACCGTAGATAGCACCGGCTTGGCTTTTTCTATATCGACCTCCATGCCCAAGAGCGTATTGATGAGCGCGACGCCGTCGGCCCCGGCGCCCTCCACGGCACGCGCCATCTCGGCGATGTCGGTGACGTTGGGCGAGAGCTTGACGAGCAACGGGCCGCGGTAGGCCTTGCGCACGGCCGACACGACCTCAGCCGCCGTATCGGGGCGCGTGCCGAACGCCATGCCGCCCTGCTTGACATTGGGACAGGATATATTGAGTTCGACGCCCGAAACGGCTTCGGCCGCATCGAGCAACTCGGCCGCCTCCACGTAGTCTTCCACCGTGGAACCCGACAGGTTGACGAGGATGCGCGTGGGCATACCGGTTTTGTCGGCGGCTTCGGCCTCGGACAGATGCGCCTGAAGCGGCGGCAACAGGTCTTTTATCAAGGTCTTGACGCCTTTGTTCTGCAAGCCGACGGCGTTGAGCATACCGGCCGGCGTCTCGGCCATGCGCGGATAGGGGTTGCCCTCGCGCGGATGTAGCGTCGTGCCCTTGAGCACCATGCCGCCCAACGCGTTGAGATGGCAGAAGTCGGCGTATTCCAAGCCGTAACCGAACGTACCGGAAGCCGTCATGACCGGATTTTTGAGCGTAAGCCGGCCTATATCGGTCTGTAATTTGAGTGTGGTCATTGTTTTGTCTTTTTTGACTACCAGCCCAGGATATCGGCGTCGAACACCGGCCCTTCCGTGCAGACGCAACGGTGATGCCGGTCTTTGTCGGGCGTGACGCAACAGAGGCAGGCGCCTATGCCGCAGGCCATCTTGTTCTCCAACGACACCTGGCACGGTACGCGCTTGGCCTGCGCCACGGCGGCGACGGCCTTCATCATGGGCGTCGGGCCACAGGTATATACTTGTTCGAACGCGCAGTCCTGCAAGACCGGATGCACCGTCACGAGGCCTTTCTCGCCGGCGGTGCCGTCTTCGGTACAGGCGTAGGCCTCCGCCCCGAGGGCGGCGATTTCGTCCTGCATGAGCAGGTCGGCGGCGGTTCTCGCGCCCGTCAGGAACGCGATACGGCCTGCGTGCGGCTTGGGACCTTGTTTAAGCTGTTTGAGCAGGCCGTATAGCGGCGCCATGCCGCAACCGCCGCCGACCAGCAGCAGCGGGGCCTCCGCCGAAGCGGGCCGGCGGAAGCCGGTGCCCAGCGGGTAGAGCACGTCCAAGCGGTCGCCCGCCGCACGGGACGAGAGCCAGCGCGAGCCTTCGCCCACCTCCTGTATCAACAGCGCGATACGCCCCTGGGCCGCGTCGATTTCATGCAACGAAATGGGCACGCGCAAAAAGCTGTGCAGGGACGAAGGCACGCGCACCTGCACGAACTGTCCGGCTTGCGCCGGCTGCAAGCCGTCCGCCGCCTGCAACGTCAAGCGCACGAAGCGCGGGTGCAGCCGACGGTTTTCGACCACGGTAAAGGCGACGTCCGCCCGTTTTGTCTGTGCGTTCATTATTTGTCGGTTTTCTTGGCCGCGGGTTTGGCAGCCGTCTTTTTGGCGGCGGCCGGTTTGGTGGCCTTTTCGGCGGCTTTCGCAGCCGGTTTCTCGGCCTTTTCCGTCTTGGCGGCCTTGGGTGCCTTCGGTTCCTTGGCTTCTTTCGGCTCTTTGGGTTTGGCCGGCGCCTTGGCGGGTTTTTCTACGGGCGCTTCGGCGGGCTGTTCAGCCGCCTCTCCGGCTTCCGCCTTTTCGCGTTCGGACAGTTCCAAATCCACCAAACCCTTTTCTTGCAGGATGTTATACCACTGCGCCACCTTGCGG
>CAMXAS010000127.1 GCA_947179195.1 uncultured Bacteroidales bacterium | reverse complement strand
ATGTCGTCGAAATAAAGCAGAAAATAGTTCTTCATCTCGCCGAAGTCAAGCCGGTTCTGCAGATAAACGCACACCTCCACCGCCGGGGCGTCCTTCAACGCGGCCGGCAACTCGCCCGACAGCCGGGCCGGCCCCATGGTTTGCTCAAGCCCGCCATTGCCTACGATACCGCACGGCATCCAATCGCCGCCGGGTTGCCGCGCCGCCAGCCCGAAACTGCGCATACCGTCGTCACTGCCTTTCCGCACCGCCTTATAAGTGTATTTCATCGACACGTAAGCGCGCGAGGCTTTCTGCAAATCGAACGGATGGGAGACCAAACGGACGGTATCGCGCAACGTCTCCGTCAAACCATAATCCGGGAAATAGCCCAAAACGGCTTCGGGAGCCGGACAAGCGGTTTCCGTCCCTATGCTGTAAAACAACCGGAGCGTCGTATCGACCGCCATATTCCAAACGGCGGTATCATAACGCGTGCCCTCGCCGGAGAAGCCTTCGGAGAAATACACATGACGCGGGGATACGTCCTGCGCCTTTATGTCCGCTCCGCCGGCCAACAGGGTGACGGCCGCCAGAAGAAACCCTATCTTTTTCATCGTGTTCTGTTTTCGGTTTATGGTTGTGACTACCGCAAACGGTAGCCGAAATATTTACATTCCAAGGGCCCGTTGAACAACGTCATGCGGCGATGCGTACGCAGGCCGAGGTGTTTCAGGGCCTCGGCATGGGCCGACAGCACATAGGCCTCGAAGCCCGTATAACGTTGTTTGAGCGTGTCGCCGATACGGCGGTAAAAATCTTCGGCCTCCGGCAACGCCAAACGCGCGCCGTAGGGCGGGTTGAACACCAGCACGCCGCTCTCGCAAGGCGGGTCGGCCTTGAAGAAATCGGCTTGAAACAAGTTGACGTCGTGGTGCAGACGCGCCTGCACGAGGTTGGCCTGTACCATATCGACGTTGCGCGCCGCGATGTCGGACGCGAAGATGCGCCCCTCGGCCTCGCCTATGGCCGCGTCGGCCTCCTTGCGCACGGCCGTCCAGAGGTTGGGGTCGTAGTCGTTCCAATGGCGGAACGCATAGTCCTTGCGGTAGAAGCCGGCCGGGATGGCGGACGCCATCATGGCGGCCTCCATGACGATGGTGCCGGAGCCGCACATGGGGTCATAGAAGTCTTGCGACGGCTGCCACCCGCTCAAAGTGATGAGCCCGGCCGCCAATACTTCGCTGACCGGCGCGCGCCCCTGCTCGGCCTTGTAGCCGCGCCGGTGCAGCGAAGCCCCGGCCGCATCCAGCGATACGACCACATGGTTTTGCTTCATATATACATCGACGCGTACCTGGTAGTCTTTGCCATCCACCCACGGCCGCTGTCCGAACTGGCGGCGGAAACGGTCCACGACGGCGTCTTTGACGCGGCGCGACGCGAATTGGGAATGCGTGTACACCGAGTCGAAACACTGGGTGTCGAACGCGAGCACGGCATCTACGGCAAACAGTTTCTCCCATGCCACCTCCCGCGTCAGGTAATCGTAAAGGTCTTGTTGCGTCTCTATGTCGAATTCGGCCACGGGGCGCAGGATGTGCAAGGCCGTGCGGCAAGTATATATCGCCTTGTAGAGCATCGGCTGTCCGCCCTCGAAATAGACGGCGCGGTTGCCCCGCTCCACGCCGGACGCGCCGAGCCGTATCAACTCCTGCTCCAAAACGGGCTCCAGCCCCTGTAACGTTTTCGCTATATAACGCATCGGTTTATCATTTTACAGGCATCGCGGCCTTCTGCATGAACGGCTCGGCCTGTACGCTGAACCGCTCGTGACGCGCCGTGCCGATGGTAACGGCGTTTTCTTCCTTTACCTCGATTTCGAATACGGTCTTGCGACCCTCCTGCCCCACGAGCCGGGCCTCGCAAACGACTTTACGCCCCACGACCGTAGCCTTGAGGTGCTTGACGGCCATGTCGATGCCCACCGTCGTTTCGCCCGCTTCCAGATAGGGGGCGAGCAAGGCGCAGGCGGTCTTTTCCATAAAGGCCACCATGGCGGGGGTGGCATAGACCGGCAACGAGCCGGAGCCGTGCACGCAAGCCGTATCGGCCTCGCCCACCGTGGTCTCCAGACGCACCTTCGCCCCCGTTTCCATCTGCTTCATATCGATACCTGTTTCTTTTTTCCACAAAAAGCCGGCCGCCGCCATAAAAATGACGACAACCGGCTCCAAGACGGCTAAATGCCACCGCGTCAGACGCGACAGCCTATTTCAACACGCCCAGTTCCTTGCCCACTTTCGTGAAAGCGGCAATACATTTGTCGAGATGCGCTCTTTCGTGACCGGCCGAAAGCTGTACGCGGATACGCGCCTGGCCTTTCGGAACCACCGGATAGTAGAAGCCCGTCACGTAGATGCCTTCGTCCAGCAACTTGGCCGCGAAATCCTGCGACAGCTTGGCGTCGTAGAGCATCACGGCGCAGATGGCGGATTGGGTCGGCTTGATGTCGAAGCCGGCCGCCTTCATCTTGGCCACGAAATAGTCGGTATTTTCATGCAGTTTGTCCTGCAACTCGTTCGTTTCGTTCATCATGTCGAACATCTGGATGGCGGCGGCCGCCACCATCGGCGGGATGGAGTTGGAGAACAGGTAGGGACGCGAACGCTGGCGCAGCATATCGATGATTTCCTTGTGACCCGTCGTGAAACCGCCGACCGCACCGCCGAACGCCTTGCCCAACGTGCCGGTGATGATATCGACCTTACCGCGGCAGTTGTACTGTTCGGTGACACCGCGGCCCGTTTTGCCGACCACGCCGGCCGAGTGGCTTTCATCGACCATGACCATGGCGTCGTATTTTTCGGCCAGGGGCAGAATCTTGTCGAGCGGCGCCACATTGCCGTCCATCGAGAACACGCCGTCGGTAACGATGATGCGGAACCGTTGCGCCTGCGCTTCCTTGAGGCAGTTTTCCAGTTCGGTCATATCGCCGTTGGCATAGCGGTAACGTTTGGCCTTGCACAGACGCACGCCGTCGATAATCGAAGCGTGGTTGAGCGCGTCGGAGATAATGGCGTCCTCTTCGGTGAGCAGCGGTTCGAACACGCCGCCGTTGGCGTCGAAGCAGGCCGCATACAGAATGGCGTCTTCGGTACCGAAGAATTCGGCGATTTTACGTTCCAGCTCCTTGTGCAAATCCTGCGTACCGCAGATGAAACGCACCGAACTCATACCGTAGCCCCTTTCGTCCAAGGCTTTCTTGGCGGCCGCAATCAACTTGGCGTTGTTGGACAGGCCGAGGTAGTTGTTGGCGCAGAAATTGAGGACTTCCTGGCCCGTCTTGACCTTGATGTCGGCTTTCTGCGGCGTAACGATGATGCGTTCGTTCTTGTACAGACCGGCATCCTTGATGTTTTGGAGTTCCGTTTGCAGGAACTGCTGAAATTTTCCGTACATGGTATGTTGTGTTTTTATAGTTTTCGATTTCGTGGATGCAAATATAATGAAAATTGAGCGAAAGTCGGTTGTGTTTGGATTATAGCGCGGAATATTCTACTTTTGCGTATTGTTAAGGTTTGAATATATTAACATTAAATCATAAAACAAGATGAAAAAGAGTTTAATCGTTGCCGCCTTGCTCTTTGTGCTGGGTACGGCAAGCGCCATCGCCCAGCCCCGCGCCGTGGGCGTGCGCCTCGGTTACGGTGTTGAATTTTCGTATCAGCACGGTATGGGCGACAATATGCTGTCGGTTGACGCCGGTTTGCCCGGTTTCAACGGCATTGAAGCCGCCGTTACCTACGACTGGATTAACCCGTTCCACACCCAGATTCCCTGGAATAACAAAGGTGAATGGAACTGGTCGCTCGGTGTGGGCGGCGCCGCCGGTTTTTATTGGGGTGGCTCCAGCGCTTTCGTCGGCGTGGCCGGCCGTGTAGGCGTGGAATACAACTTTTGGTTTCCGCTCCAACTTTCGGTGGAATGGCGTCCCGCTTTCGGCCCGACTTTCTACAAAGGCGGTTGCGGCTACTATAGCGGCGGTCTGTATGCCGGCGGTATCGCCATCGGCGTCCGCTACAAATTCTAAGCGGAACTGCAACGCATAAAAAAAGGAGGTCTTTCGACCTCCTTTTTTTGTTATCGCCCGTTTCCTTTAAAACTTGTAATTGACCCCGACGTTGACCCAGCTCGTGGCCCAGTCGCCGAAATCGAATTCGAGGTTCAAGCCGAGGGCGTCGGTAAAGTGGTAGGTGGTGCCGAGGATAAACGCGCCGGAAACCCCTGCGCCGCAATCAGAACCTCTAACGACAACGTCATTGGATTTCGTACGCCAGCTGTGCGGCGTTACCGAAGCCCCCAAGGCCACACCGCCATAGACTTCCCATTCGGGCACCAACACGTTGAAACGGTAGGTGGTCCGCACGCGGAGGCTGATATTGTGCCACGATTCGCTATATTTT
>CAMXAS010000126.1 GCA_947179195.1 uncultured Bacteroidales bacterium | reverse complement strand
TAACATATACCAAGCAGACGACGTCAACGGGCTATACGATGGTGGCCAAGACGGAATGCGGTGGTAATGTAACGCCGACGCCTACGCCGACTCCGACTCCGACTCCGACTCCGACGCCGACGCCTGAACCTGCCAAGACGAAGACGGTATGCGACAGCACGTATAAGGAAACGCCGGGTCAGTTCTCGTTCCTGCCGAGTACGATAACGTTGGAAAGCGTAGATTGCCGTGAAGTGGATGAAAACTGCACGGTAACATATACCAAGCAGACGACGTCAACGGGCTATACGATGGTGGCCAAGACGGATTGCGGTAGTGCCATCCAAACGATGTCGGCCCGCACCAATAATACGACCAATAAGGTGGCGTCTGCGGCCTCCAACAAGGCCATGTCAACGATGAGTGCGAACACCGCCTCCACGATGTCTGCGGCCTCTACGATGTCCACGACGTCCTCGTCCAAGACCTCGCCGGTACGTACCGCCTCGGGCGCCAAGTTCGGTGCCTCGCCCGCGATGATGTCGGCCAACGGCGGTTCTACGATGGCCATGGCCATGAACGCCGCGATGCCGATGGCGGACAACACGACGACCGACAACACGGCTACCGGCAACGAGGGTACCGCCGACAATACGCCGACCGAAAATACCGAGGCCGGCAACGAGACGATCGACAATAACGAAATCACGACCGAAACCATGATTCAGGCCGGCCCGATAGGTCAGCTTTACACGATGGTTTGCAAGGATTCGGTAGCCAAAGTGGTTCGCGAAAAATGGAATAAGACGACATATACATATGATACGTATCTTGAAGACAGTGCCGTGACGGTATGCCATGTGGTTCCGCTGGACGAAGCCGACCGTCTGCGCCGTTGCGATACCACGACGCTGGAGGCAATGGAATACTTCGACAAGGATACGGTAGTGGAAGTGTTCGATAAGAAGACTTATACGTTCGTTCTTTCGCCGATAACCGTTAAGGACAGCATACTGGTCAAGACCTACGACATCCGTTGCTACGCCGTCGATACGATATTGCACTACGATACGAGCTCCGTGATATTGTACGCGACGATGAGCGACACCGTCGCCGCAAGCGACAGTATGTTCTACGGCGGCTTGATCAGCAGCGATACGGTTGTGGAGGTTTGCCCGCGTCTGACGCAGACCTACGAACTGTATGGCTACGAGACCGTGAACCGTCTGCGCGACAGCGCGGCCTACTACAACGCCATAGCCGACGAACTCGACGCCCAGATTGCGCTCGACAGGGCCAACGGCAAGATCCGCAAGCCCATCGAGGTATTCGTGCCGCAGGATGAGTTGGATGAAAAAGACCCGTATGCGCCGCTGCCCGACGACGACCCGGTTGCCCATGCGCTCTACAGCCCGCACGCGGCCCGCGCCCGTGCCGCCGCTTACCTCAAGCAGGCCGAACGCTACGAAAAGAACATAGCCGAGGGCAAGAACGTCAACACGCTCGAACACATACTCGATACGCTGCATATCTACCTTGACGGTGTGACCACGTTCGGTTGCACGGTTCAGGATACGTTTACCGTAAGCCGTATGCCGATACCGTATTGCATCATCAGCGACACGGGCGCGCTCTTCGGCAAGGACATCTTGCTCTGGACGCGGAACGCCTACTGCGACGGTGATACGGCGGGCAAGGCGCACGACCCGTTCTTGAAGAAAGACCAGGCCGTCTTGAATGTGGACTTCATGTGGCAGACACCGTTCTACGGCGACTACGCGAGCGACGTTAACCCGCACGTCTATGGCGAAGCGGCCAACCTGCCCGCCGACCGCTACAACACGGTAGGCCACCCGTGGGCCAATGCGGCCAACCCGTATTACCTCCTCGACACGGTGGACGGCGATACGATGTACTTCCCGATTAAGATTCAGAACAACGACCCGCGCGACCCGATGGGATGCGCCGTGACCGACACCGTGGCCATCACGATTTACCGCGGCCACCATGTTGACGGTTACGTCAGCTACAATGCCTTCTGGCACCCGTCCGACAAGGGCATCACGCGGCAGGATGTACTCAATACGCCTGACGTGGCCGAATATGACGCGGATGCGGGCGGCGGTGTAGGCCGTGACGGCGAACACATGGCCGTGGCCAACGTCAAGTTGTTCCTCTACAAGTACGATGACCCGAGCCAGTGGATTGACTCCACGCACTCCGACGAAGACGGTATGTTCGCGTTCGAACAGCTGGCGCCCAGCGGCAAGTACTTCATCGTAGGTACCTCGCCGCAAAAGACGGCCACCGTAGGTGCCAACGGTGTAACCGCCAACGACGCCACCTGGACGCAGCAGTATGCCGTGGGTGCCAAGACTGCGCCTACCAACCCGTTGAGTATGTGGTGGTACGGCTCCAACGTCGACCTCACCACCACGCCGGCCTTTACGTTGGGTATCACGTCTAACGACGCCACCTATACGCAGCAGCGCGCCGTAGGTGCCATCGCCCACTTCAAGCAAGACCAGACGATTGAACTCGAAGACTGGGCGCACAGTAACGACACGTTCCAGTTGGAGGCCGACACGCTGATCCACTTCAGAAGCATCATGCGCGGTGACGCTAACCGCGACTACATCGACAACCCGATGAACTCGCAGTTGGCCAAGGCCGGCTCGTTGCTCCGCTTCGACACCTATGGCGACATAGAAGTGGAAGACAACAGCCGCATCATCGACTACCCGGTATTGAGCCTCAGCGAAGGCGCCATCCTGGCCTTCCAGTTGTTCATGCCTTACGATGCGGCGGAAGTCGAAATCCTCAACATCACGTCGCCGGTCAGCGAGGCGCAGGTGGTTTACAACTTCATCGGCGATGAGTTGCTGTTCAACTGGATACGCACGGCGCCGGTGGAAGTACACGAGGGCGATACGTTGGCCATGCTCAAGATACTGCTCAAGCACAAGCCGAAGAACCGCATCGACCGCTACTTCCGCATCGACCCGATTGGCTACGAAATCACGTTGTCCAACCTGCGCATCGATCCGGCTTGGCGCATCGCGTTGCCCGAACTCGCGCTGTTCTACTACGAAGAAGACGAGACCGGCCGCGACAGCCTCGGCTACGAAAACCGCGAACGCGAAGGCTATGGCTACAACATCGACACGGTAGGCTATACGGCTACGGGTAGCGGTGTGGGCAAGGAAATCATCTGCAGACAGCAGGGTGGTGAAACCGAACATTCGGAAATCCTGTCCGTCATCCCGAACCCCGTCAAGACGTGGGCCGACATCACCTACTCGGTATATGGCGACTGCCTCGTCAGCTTGCGCCTCTACACCTTGCTGGGTGAGGAAGTCATGACCATCGTCAACTCCGAACGCCAGACGGGTCTCTACCGCCGCAACATCATGGCCACGGGCTTGCCGGCCGGCGTCTATGTCCTGCGTCTGGAAAGCATCCGCGACAACTACATGGAGACGGATGTGGTTAAGGTGGTGGTACAGAAGTAAGACTGAATTGACATCAAAAAAACGGCTGTCCGGGCGATTCGGGCAGCCGTTTTCGTTTATCAGGGGTAGGGGCTATTGGAAGTTGAAGCGGCGCATGGCCTTGCGCTTCACCTCGTCCGCCACGTCGATATAGGGCCGCATGGCCGCATAGTCGCTGTGCCCCGTCCATTTCATGACCACCTGGGGCGGGATGCCCAACGAAAGCGCGTTGCAGATGAACGTGCGCCGCCCGGTATGCGTGCCCAACACCTCGTATTTGGGGCATACCTCGTCGAAACGCCGGTTGCCGCGGTAATAGGTGCGGCTCACGGGTTCGTTGATACGTGCCATGCGGCACAGCTCCTTGATATACCGGTTCATTTTCTGATTGCTGATAACCGGCAGCGCCTTGTTGTCCGCAAAATGCTGGTGTTTGTACTTGTTGAGGATGGCGCGGCTGTGGTCGTTCAGCTCGATGACCAAGTTGACGGCGGTCTTGATGGTCGTGATTTCGATGCGCCTGGCCTTGACGTCGCTCCGCTTCAGGTTATACACGTCCGAATAGCGCAGGCCCGTAAAGCAGCAGAACAGGAACACGTCGCGCACCCGTTCCAGATAATGTTTGTTCTTGGGGATTTCGACGGCCTTGATGCGGTTGAGTTCGTCCCGGGTCAGGAACACCACCTGCCGTCTCGTCTGCCGGAGTTTGGGCTTGAACCATTCGAAATCCCGGTTGTAGTGGTAGCCTTTCGCCAGGCTCCAGCGCAGAAACCATTTGAGCAGGCTCAGATGGTTGTGCACCGTGCTGTTGCGCATATTCCGGGTAGAGGAAAGAAAATGCAGGTAGGCGTTGAGCCCCGCCGTGTCGAAATGCGAGAAGCTGAGATGCGCCGGGCAGAAGGCTTCGAGGTGGTTGCGGAGGCTTTCGAATTTTTCGTAGGTGGATTCCGTCCAGTTGTTCGTTGGGCCGCGTTCGGTAAGTACGGCGGCGAAGGCTGGCCAAAAACGGTCGGGGCGGGATGTTGGGGAAG
>CAMXAS010000125.1 GCA_947179195.1 uncultured Bacteroidales bacterium | reverse complement strand
AATACGGCCGTGGCCGTGGCCGGCGACCCGGTCATGATGGCCAAGGCGTTCAAGGCCGCCGTAGAGGCCGGCCGCATGGCGTTCGAAGCCCGTATCGCGCGTCCGCAGGACGTGGCCGAGGCCAGCAGCCCGTTGACCGCTTTTCTGGGATAACGTCAAAGCAATAACGAATTAAAGACCATAGCCATAAAGACATGAAAGAAGAAATCATTTCCCGCAAGCCGTTTCCGGGTTCGGAAAAAATCTACATAAAGGGCGAAATGTTCCCGATAGAGGTGCCGATGCGCAAGATCAACCTCGTCGATACCGTCGATATCGTGGACGGGCAGCGTGTGGCCACGCCCAACGCGCCGGTCTATGTCTATGACACGAGCGGCCCTTATACCGACCCCAAGGCGGACATCAACCTTGAAAAAGGCCTGCCCGATATCCGGACGCCGTGGTTGGAACGCCGTGGCGACACCGAAATCCTGCCCGAGCTGAGTTCCGAGTACGGGCGCGCCCGTCGCAACGACCCGGCCTTGGCCAGCCTGCGGTTCGAGCACATCCGTCTGCCGCGCAAGGCCAAGGCCGGCCGCGGCGTGACGCAGATGTACTACGCCCAGCAGGGCATCATCACGGAAGAGATGGAGTATGTGGCCATCCGCGAGAACCAGAACGCGCAGGCCGCCGGCTATAAGACGCACATCACGCCCGAATTCGTGCGGGCGGAAATCGCCGCGGGGCGCGCCATCATCCCGGCCAACGTCAACCATGTGGAATGCGAACCGATGATTATCGGCCGCAACTTCCTGACGAAAATCAATACGAACATCGGCAATTCGGCCACCTCGTCCTCGATAGACGAGGAGGTGGAAAAGGCCGTTTGGAGCTGCCGCTGGGGCGGCGACACGCTGATGGATTTATCTACGGGCGCGCATATCCACGAGACGCGCGAATGGATTATCCGCAACTGCCCCGTGCCCGTGGGCACGGTGCCCATCTACCAGGCCTTGGAGAAGGTGAACGGCGTGGCCGAAGACCTGACGTGGGAGATTTTCCGCGACACGCTCATCGAGCAGTGCGAGCAGGGCGTGGACTACTTCACGATTCACGCCGGGTTGTTGCGCGAACACCTGCCGTTTGCGGCCAAGCGGCTGACGGGCATCGTTTCGCGCGGCGGTTCGATTATGGCCAAATGGATGGCGGCGCACAAGCGGCAGAGCTTCCTCTACGAACATTTTGACGAAATCTGCGATTTGGTGGCGCAGTACGATACGGGGCTCTCGCTCGGCGACGGCCTGCGTCCGGGCAGCGGCCACGACGCCAACGACGCCGCCCAGTTCGGCGAGTTGGAAACCATCGGCCAGCTGGCGCAGCGCGCTTGGAAGAAGCACGTACAGGTCATGATAGAAGGGCCGGGGCACGTGCCGATGCACAAAATCAAGGAGAACATGGACAAGCAGTTGGTGGACTGCAAGGAAGCGCCTTTCTATACGTTGGGGCCCATCGTCACCGACATCGCGCCGGCCTACGACCATATCACGTCGGCCATCGGCGCGGCCATGATAGGCTGGTACGGCACGGCCATGCTGTGCTACGTGACGCCTAAGGAACACTTGGGCTTGCCCGACCGCGACGATGTGCGCGAGGGCATTATCACGTTCAAAATCGCCGCCCATGCCGCCGACTTGGCCAAACAGCATCCGGGTGCGGAAATCCGCGACTACGCGATGAGCAAGGCCCGCTATGAATTCCGCTGGAAAGACCAGTTCAACCTGGCCTTGGACCCGGAAAAGGCGTTGGCGTTCTTCCGTTCGCGCGAAGGGGCGAACGAGGAGGGCTCCAAGTTCTGCACGATGTGCGGCCCGCATTTCTGTGCGATGCGGATTTCAAAGGATACGACGAGTTGTTTAAATCAGTAAGCCATGTTGTTTTCGGAAGTCATCAGACAATATGATTGGGCGGAGATGGGGGCGGAAATCGCCGCCAAGACGGCCGCCGATGTGGAAGTCGCCTTGGGGCAGGCCGCCCAGGGCCGCATGACGATAGAGGATTTCAAGGCCTTGGTGTCGCCCGTCGCGGCCGCGCCCGCCTATTTGGAGCGTATGGCGGCCTTGAGCCGCGAGGTGACGCAGAAACGCTTCGGCAAGACGATACAGTTCTATATACCGCTGTATCTGAGCAACGAATGCACGAACCACTGCATCTACTGCGGCTTCAACCACGAAAATAAGTTCAGCCGCGTGACGCTCAGCGACGCCCAGATTATGGAGGAAGCCGAGGTGCTGAAGCGGATGGGCTACGAACATCTGCTGCTCTTGACGGGCGAGTCGCCGCGCAAGGTGGGCGTGGACTATATCGAACACGCGATGCAGTTGCTTTCGCCGCATTTCGCGCAACTCTCGCTCGAAGTGTTCCCGATGGATGCCGACGAGTACGCGCGGCTGTGTCAATCGGGCCTGCACGCCGTCTATGTCTATCAGGAGACCTACCACGAGAAACGCTACGGCTTCTATCATCCGGCCGGCAAAAAGGCCGATTTCGCCTGGCGCGTGAACAGTCAAGACCGGCTGGGCATGGCGCAGGTGCATAAAATCGGCCTCGGCGCCTTGCTGGGGCTGGAAGACTGGCGCACGGAAGCCTATGCGATGGCCATGCACTTACGGCACCTGCAAAAACATTACTGGCGTTCCAAATATGCGATTGCGTTCCCGCGCATGCGGCCGCACGCGGGCGGTTACGAACCCGACTATCCTTTGACCGACAAGGAGTTCGTTCAGATGATATGGGCGTTCCGTCTGTTTGACCCGGATTTGGAAATGTCGCTGACCACGCGCGAGAGCCCCGACTTCCGCAACCACATGGTGTCGTTGGGCATCACGTCCATCAGCGCGGGCTCCAAGACCGATCCGGGCGGTTACAGCCATCCGGGCACGGAGACGGCGCAGTTCGACGTCAACGACGACCGTTCGCCCGTGGAGATGAAGCGGATGGTGGAGGCGCAGGGCTACGAAGTGGTTTGGAAAGACTGGGACCGCGTGTATGATTTCGGACGATAGACTGACGGCGGCGGAATGGCGCCGTTACGGGCGTCAGACCTGCTTGCCGGAAATCGGCGAGAAGGGGCAGGAGGCTTGGAAACGCGCGCGCGTCCTATTGGTGGGCGTGGGCGGCTTGGGCTCGGTGTCGGCCAAGTATCTGTGCGCGGCGGGCGTCGGCCATCTGCGGCTCGTGGACCCGGATGCGGTGAGCGAAAGCAATCTGCAACGGCAGGTGATGTACGAACAGGCGGAAATCGGGCGTTCCAAGGCGGAATGCGCCGCCGCGCGCCTGAGAGCCTTGAATCCGTATGCCGACATCGAGGCGCACGCGGTGGCGTTCAATCGCGGCAACGCCTTGGCCTTGGCCGAGGGCTGCGACCTGATTATGGACGGCACGGACGGCAAGGCGGTGCGCTACCTGCTCGACAGCGTGAGCGTGGGCTTGGGCATCCCGTATGCCTATGCCGCGATTGCGGATTTTCAAGGCCGGGTGGCGGTGTGGAATACGTCGCCGACCGCGCCGGTCTATCGGGATTTGTTTCCGGAGGACGAAACGCCCATGGAGCAGCCGGCGCCGCCCGGGGTCATCGGCCCGTTGCCGGGTGTGGCGGCGGCCTGGCAGACCTGGGAAGCCTTGGCCTGCCTCTGCGGGGCGCGGCGGCGTGAAGCGGGCGACCTGATGTGTTTCGACCTGCTCGGCGGCGCGCAATACCGGGTGCAGGTACCGGCCGACCCGAGGCGGCGCGCCGAGGCCGAAGCCGATTTCGCGCGCTTGAAAGCCGGCCATTGAATGTAGGAATATGAAGACGAAACGACCCATCATCTTGTCCATCGCCGGCTCCGACAGCGGCGGCGGGGCCGGCATACAGGCCGACCTCAAGGCCATTTCGGCCGTGGGCGGCTATGGCTGTACGGCCATCACGGCCATTACGGCGCAGAACACGCTGGGTGTCCGCGGCGTCTATCCGGTGCCGGTCGAGGCCTTGCGGCAACAGCTGGAGGCCGTGGGCGACGATTTGGCCGTGGCCGCCGTCAAAATCGGGATGCTGCCGACGGCCGAACAGGTGGAAACCGTGGCGCAGGCCATCGACCGCTACGGCTGGCCGAATGTCGTGCTGGACCCGGTCATGGTGGCCACCAGCGGCGATGTCTTGGTGCAGAGTCCGGTGGCGCGGGCCATGGGGGAGCGGTTGTTCGGCCGCTGTACGCTGTTGACGCCCAATATGGCCGAAGCCGCCGCGCTGACGGGGCAAGCCGTGGCGGACGAAGCCGGGATGCAGGCGGCCGCCGAAGCCCTGTTGGCGCAGGGCGCGCGGGCGGTGCTCGTCAAGGGCGGTCATCTTTCGGGCGAAAGCATGACGGACTGGCTCTACCGGACGGAGGCGTCGGGCACGGTCGCGCGGCGGGCGTTCACGGCCCCCAAGGTGCATACGGCCAACCTGCACGGCACGGGCTGTACGCTCTCCTCGGCCATCGCCACGTATTTGGGG
>CAMXAS010000124.1 GCA_947179195.1 uncultured Bacteroidales bacterium | reverse complement strand
CGGCGGCCACCTCCGGCATCGTCTCGCCGATGTTGTTGCTGAAGATATGTTCGTAGCGGTAATCGAGGCCCACCATCGTCGTGCCGCCCTTCGGCCAGGCGTAGGCGGCCGTCGCGCCGACGCCTATGACGTCGGTACGGTGCACGTTGGGGCCGCCGTACCATTCCGGCGCGCGCTCGACGTAGCGGAACAGGTCGTAGCGGTCGTGGTGTTGCCGCCAGTAGGCCCGCGCCTCCGTGCGCCAGTTGCCCCAAACCTTGCTGTATTGCAGGATGGCCAAAAACGTCTTGGTTTGGTCGTGTTGTTCCCGGTAGCGGGTGGAATAGAAGTTCTGCGCGCCGTACCGCTTGTCGGCGTAGCCGAGGCTCAGCTTGAGGGTGCCGAATTTCTCCGGGCGGTTGTACCCCACCCGCGCCAAGGCCTGCGCGATGCGGAAGTCGGTATTGTCGGTATAGCCGTCGGAGGCCGTATAGCCCGCGTCGGCCGCCACCGACCACCCCTTGCGGCTGTATTGGGCCGAACCCTCGGTCTGATAGTAGCCGTACATACCGCCCGAGGCCGACAGCGTGGCGTAGGTGCCGCCCAAGGGCGTCGGGATGAAATTGATGGCGCCCGCGAACGGCGCGACGCCGTAGCTCCACGCCCCCGCCCCCTGCCACATTTCGATGCGCTGGATGGCCGACATGGGCAAGGGCAAATCGAGCGTGTAGTGGCCCGTCTGCGGATCCGACATATCGACGCCGTCGAGCAGGACGACGGCCTGGTCGAACGTGCCGCCGCGCAACAGCACATCGGCCTGTACGTTCTCGGGGCCACGGCTGCGGATGTCCACGCCGGGCAGGTTACGTAAAATGTCTTGAAGGTTTTGTACCCCCGCCTGTTGAATATCCTGGAATGACAGCGCGGAGAACTTGGGCACCATGGGCGGCAGCGGATGCCGCTTCTGTCCCTGCACATTCACCTCGGAGAGTTGTACGACGGCCAAGACCGTGTCGGTCGCCTCCCCGAAGGCCGTTTCCGCGGCGCCGGCCTGGCGTCCCGTATCGGCCGAATCCGTAGCGGCGGCCAAAGCCGAAGACACCGTGCCGGTCGTTCCGTGGAACAAGACCGGTTGCGCTTTCAAACTCAAGATGGTACAAGCGAGAGACAAAACCCCGATGCTGACGCAGGTTTTCATCGAAGAAAACGCCGCGTACCGGCACCGGCTCCACCGTCTGAATCGGAACGGGGACACCGGATTTCGTCTTCTGGCTTCTTGCATTGAGAAAAAGATTAAGGTTAATGAATAAAAAAAAGGCTTGCACGGACACGTGCAAGCCTTTCGTTGGGTTGTGATTTACAACAACTGGGTTTTGAGGTTGGCTTGGGCGGCCGCCACACGCGCGATGGGCACGCGGAACGGCGAGCAGGAAACGTAGTTCATGCCCACGCTGTCGCAGAATTCCACCGACGACGGTTCGCCGCCGTGTTCGCCGCAAATACCGATTTTGATGTCGGGACGGGTCTGACGGCCCTTTTCGGCACCGGTCTTGACCAAGGCGCCAACGCCCTTGCGGTCCAAAATCTGGAACGGGTCGTGCTCCAAAATGTTCTTCTCTATATAGGTAGGCAGGAACTTGCCCACGTCGTCGCGCGAGAAGCCGAACGTCATCTGCGTGAGGTCGTTCGTACCGAACGAGAAGAACTCGGCCACTTCGGCAATTCGGTCGGCCACTATCGCGGCGCGCGGCACTTCAATCATCGTTCCGACCAAATACGGAATGCTGTCCTGACGTTCTTCGAACACCTTGTTGGCCGTTTCGCGAATCACGTTGACCTGCATTTCGAGCTCTTTTTTGGAACCGGCCAGCGGCACCATGATTTCGGGACGCGCCTTGATGCCTTTCTTCTTCAGGTTCAAGGCCGCTTCCATGATGGCGCGCGTCTGCATCTCCGAAATTTCGGGATAGGTATTGCCCAAACGGCAACCGCGGTGCCCCAGCATCGGGTTCACTTCGTGCAGGGCTTTCACCTTGCGTTTTACGGTTTCGACGGGCACGCCCATAACGGCGGCCATTTCTTCCTGCCCCTTTTCATCCTGCGGCACGAACTCGTGCAAGGGCGGATCCAACAGGCGCACCGTGACCGGCAGCCCCTGCATGGCTTCGAAGATGCCCTCGAAGTCGGTCCGTTGCAACGGCAACAACTTGGCCAAAGCCTCGCGGCGGCCGGCCGCGTCGTCGGCCAGAATCATCTCGCGCATCGGGATAATCTTGTCGCCTTCGAAGAACATATGCTCGGTACGGCAGAGGCCGATGCCCTGCGCGCCGAACTTACGCGCGATGATGGCGTCGTGCGGCGTGTCGGCGTTCGTGCGGACCTTCATACGGCCATATTTTTCGGCCAACTGCATGAGCATCGAGAAGTTCTCGCTCAAGGCGGCTTCAATCGTCGGGATTTCGCCGTCGTAAACTTGGCCCGTCGAACCGTTGAGCGAAATAAAGTCGCCCTCGTTGTAAACCTTGCCGTTCATCGTCAGCGTCCGTTTCTTGTAGCTGATTTGGATGCCGCCCGCGCCCGATACGCAGCATTTACCCATGCCGCGCGCCACTACGGCCGCGTGCGAGGTCATACCGCCGCGCGCGGTCAGAATGCCCTGCGCGATATACATACCCTTCAGGTCTTCGGGCGAGGTCTCGGTACGGACGAGGATGACCCGTTCGTCCGGATTGAGGCGCACCGCTTCTTCCGCGTCTTCGGCAAAGAAGACGATTTTACCGGCGGCGGCACCCGGCGAGGCCGGCAAGCCCTTGGCCATAACGGTGGCCGACGCCAGGGCGGCCTTGTCGAAGACGGGGTGCAGCAATTCGTCGAGTTTGGCCGGCTCGATGCGCAACAGGGCTTCCTTCTCGTCAATCAGCCCTTCCTTGAGCAAGTCCATCGCGATGGTCACCATGGCCTCGCCCGTGCGCTTGCCGTTACGCGTCTGCAACATCCAGAGTTTACCTTCCTGAATCGTGAATTCCATATCCTGCATGTCGCGGTAATGCAATTCCAACGTATGTTGCAGGTTCCAGAGTTCCTTGTAGATGGCCGGCATCGATTCTTCCAGCGACGGGTATTTCTCCGCGCGTTCCTTTTCGCTGATGCCTTGCAGCATGGCCCAGCGTTGCGAGCCGAGCTTGGTGATTTCCTGCGGCGTGCGGATACCGGCTACGACATCCTCGCCCTGCGCGTTAATCAGATACTCGCCGTTGAATTTGTTCTCGCCCGTGGCCGCGTTACGCGAAAAGCAGACGCCCGTGGCCGACGTATTGCCCATGTTGCCGAACACCATGGCCTGTACGTTGACGGCCGTGCCCCATTCGGCCGGGATATTGTTGAGCCGGCGGTAGAGAATGGCGCGTTCGTTCATCCAGCTGTCGAAAACGGCGACGATGGCGCCCCACAGCTGTTCCCACGGGTCGGTCGGGAAATCATGGCCCGTATTGTCCTTGACGGCCTGTTTGAAACGTTTTACCAGCAGTTGCAGGTCTTCGGTCGTCAGTTCGGTATCCAGTTCAATGTGTTTGGCTTCCTTCACATCCTCGATGATGGCTTCGAACGGGTCGATGTCATCCTTGGAGGTCGGCTTCATGCCCAACACCACGTCGCCGTACATCTGTACGAAACGGCGGTAGGAATCCCAGGCGAAGCGCGGGTTGCCCGTCTTTTTGGTCAGGGCTTCCACCACGGTGTCGTTGATACCGAGGTTCAGAATCGTATCCATCATGCCGGGCATGGAGGCGCGGGCGCCGGAGCGGACCGAAAACAGCAAGGGGTTCACGGCGTCGCCGAATTTGGAGTTCATGAGTTTTTCCACGTGCGCCACACCGGCTTCCACTTCCGCGTGGATGATTTTAATCAGCGCGTCCTTGCCTACATTATTGTAGGCCGTGCACATTTCGGTGGTTATCGTGAATCCCGGCGGTACCGGAAGTCCAATCAGGTTCATTTCCGCCAAGTTGGCGCCTTTTCCCCCCAGGAGGTTGCGCATGTCGGCTTTCCCTTCGGCTTTCTTGTCGCCGAAGAGATAAACGGTTTTCAAGTGTTCTTTAGGCATTTCTTTGTAACTCAAATGGTTGTGAGATAAATTCTTAATATCACCGCAAAGATAACGAAAACCGCCTGTAAAATCAAGGTTTTCGCCCGTGTGTTTGCTATTGTGCGAACCTATTTATATATTTGTCCCGTTAATCTAAAAACCCACAACAATGAAAAAATTATTGTTTCTGAGCGCTTTCGCGCTGTTCGTATTGGTAGGTTGCAAATGCAACACGCAGAAATGCGCTGCGGAAGGCGAATGCACCGAGGCCGTGGCGCCCGCCTGCCAGCATGACAACGAGGCCTGCTGTGACATGGAAAAACCGTGTTGCAAGGCCGGTGAAGAATGCAAATGCCTCGCCAACAACGAACCCTGCGAGTGCAAATGCGCCGAAGGCAAATGCTGCTGCGACAACTGCACGCCGGAAACCTGCCAGAAAGCGGGCAAGAAGGAATGC
>CAMXAS010000123.1 GCA_947179195.1 uncultured Bacteroidales bacterium | reverse complement strand
CGTTCTGCGGTACGGCCGCCCCGTTCGAATATATCATCAAAGTCAACCCGCCGGCGGATTTCGACGGCAGCTTGCAGGCCACCGTACAGCCGTCGTCCAACCGACAGGCTTCGACCGACACGTGTATCGGCGATGACGTGAAATTTACGCTGACCGATGTGACCCATCCCGATCCGTCCGGTGTCCGTTATGTATGGGAGACGCCCGACGGTTGGACCCGTCTGTCGCCCTTGACGGACAGCTCGGCCCAAATCGAGTTTACGGCTTCCAGGGCCGGGGTGGATACGGTACGCGTGCGTTTCCTTGAAATTAACAATCCGCTTTCCTGCGGTTTGAGCAAGCCCGTCGGCTATGTCGTGGCCGTCCGGGATTCCGCGCCCGCCGCCCGTCTGATGCGGCCGCCTTTCCCGTGCAAGACGCGGACTGAGGTGGAATTCGTGCTGGTGCCGGAAATCGAAATCGACACGGCCAAGTGGACGTGGCCCGAGAAGTACGACCCCACGGCCGAAGTTACAACCGACGATGGCAGCCATACCGTCAACAACCGCTTGACCCTTAAAGACGAAGACCGCTTTACCGAAGCGTTCGAACTGGCGGTTCACACCTCCAATGTCTGCGGTTCGCGCGACACGCTTATCCGTGTCAAGCCCGTTGACTCGATTCCGCAATTCCCGGCCGACAGCCTCAGGGTAAGCCACTATTGCCCCGACGACAGTGCCTACGCCTATGCGGGCATATCGGAAGATTTTGTGGAAAAGGGTGTGGAATATATCTGGAGGCCCGTCGGTACCATTGCTTATCTCTCCGATTCGGTGGTTCGGAAAAACGATGATCCGGCCGAGGTGGAAACCGTGGCCTGGATGCGTTTCGTGGCCGGCGCGTCGGGTGCCGACACGTCCATCATCCATTTCTACGCGCAAAACGACTGCAACGCCGCCGATACGGTGACGGTACGCACGGCGCCTTATACCTATGCCATCCTGGCGAAGCCGGGACAGGATACGGTCGTTTACGGTCAGTCGGGCGTTTCGCTGGCCGTGGTATCGACCCAGTACGGTGACCCCGTCGATTACACCTATCTGTGGCAGCCCGAAGACCGCGTCACGGTGGACGACGCGGAGGCGCCCCATGAACCGTGGACGACGTTCGCCACCAAAGGGTTGTACAATCCCAGGGAGTATTTCCGCGTCATTGCGACTGAACGCATCGATACGAACCTGCCGTTCTATTTCGGCCGTTCGGCTTGCAAGGCTTACGACACCGTGACGATTTTCGTCGACAGCACGTTCACGATGGCGATGGGGGCGGCGGATACGGCCTGTATGAACGCGCCGTTCGAGATTTCGGCCAACCCTTACGGCGGCAACAGCGAACGCTATTATTTCGACTGGTACCGTTGGGAGGGCGACAGCGTTTACGCCCCGATAGCGGACGACCATACCGCCACGCTGACGCTGACCGCCGATGAGCCGCTTATCAAACTGATGGTCATCGGCCGCGACAGTACGTTCGTCTATGCCGATGCCGAAGCAACCCCTGATGTGCCGGAGGAACAGCCTGAAACCGGCGAGGACACGGAAACCCCCGAACAGCCGGAGCCGGTTGCGCCGTCGTTGGGCGAACCGCTTTACGTCTTCTCTAAAGTCGATACGCAATACGTCGAAGTGGAAGTGTTCAACCTGATTGGCTACCTGCAACCCCGTGATGAAATCCGGGTGCCGTTCGGTACGAAGGTCAGACTGGTGGCCGAAGCCACGGGCGGTAGCCAGCAATACGCCTACCTGTGGTCGTCGTTGCCCGGCGAAGTGTTGGATCGCCACGACAGTACGATGGCCGTGGTATCCACGTTGCGGCTTTACGACGATTGCGACGTGCTGTTGACGATACGCGATACCGTGACCGGTTGCGTTGACTCCCAGCAGGTGCGCATCTATATGTCGGATGAAATAGGGGATATCCCCAATGCGTTCTCCCCCAACGGAGACGGCATCAACGACGTATTCATGAAGGGCACCGACGTCATCATCTTCGACCGCTTCGGGCAGGAGTTGTTCCGCTCGACGAACCAGGAAGGTTGGGACGGCACCAGCAAAGGGAAGCCCGTTTCCCCCGGCGAATACCTGTATGTCGTCACGATACGGAAAAACGGACAGGAATACGTCAAGAAAGGCACGGTGGCGGTTTTTACTAAGTAAGACATGGAACGACCTAAGATAAACAGAAAGATATGGCTCCCGCTCTTGATAATGGCGGGTCTTTGGTGGGGCGGCGGGCTTTCCGCACAGCCGTCCTTCTTGGCCGATACGACGGGCGAATACGCGTTCAAGGGTAAGGTCAAGAAATTGATCCGCACCGGAGACGCCGCGTTCAGATCGGAGCAGTATATCGTATCGATTGACCGTTACAACCGGGCGTTGAACAAGGAAAAGAACGAGACGAAAGCCATCCGGATTTATTATAAGTTGGGCGTGACCCAACAACGCTTGAATCACCCGGAGGCGGCCTACAATGCGTTCAGGTATCTTTGGAACCACGGGGAACGGAGCCGCGAATTCATGGGCGACTATATGTACACGCTGTTTTCGCTCAGCCATTATGCCGAGGCCGCTTCGGTGCTGGATACGATGGCGCAGTACCATATGCCCGTGGCACATTGGTACGAAATGCTGGCCTTGGGACACGCTTCCACCGACTCCGGCGCGCCGGTCTATCCCAAGACCGTATTGCAATACGACAGTGCGCTCAATTCATCTTTCAGCGAATTCGGTTTCGCGTTGCTGGACAACGACGAGCTCGTGTTTACCTCCACGCGCCCCCTGCAGGGCGAAACGGTTATGGACCCGCGTACGGGGCACAGCTATTCCCGTCTGTATTCGGCGGCTTATCAGCCGGCCACGCAAGAGTGGCGCGACCCGCAGTTGCTCCGTCCGTTCAATGAATTGGACGGCAATGTCGGCACGTTCTCCTATGATGCCCATCGTCAGATCGGTTATTTCATGTGGAGCCAGGTGAACAAGAGTGGTGTATATACCATGAAACGGCAGAGCGACGGCTCTTGGGGCGAATTGACCGAATTCCTGTTCAACCATTACGAACTCGGCCCGGATTTCGTCGGCAAGGCGGGGCAGCCCGCCATTTCGCCCAACGGCAACCGTTTGCTGTTCGTCGTCAAGGAAGACGACGCCAGTACGGATATTTGGTATATAGAACGTATGCCGGAACTGCCGCCCGAAAAGACCACGCGCAAGAAGAAAGTGGCCTCGCCCTCGGCACGCAGCCGCAGTACGGCGAGCAAGGGCAAAGGTAAGAAACCGGCCAATACGAACGCCCTCATACAGGTCAACAAAGACTGGGGCGGCCCGGTGCATCTCGACTCGCTTGTGAATACGAAACTCAGGGAGGCTTTCCCGGAATGGCTCAACGATACGTGTTTCATCTTCGCTTCCGACGGACACGTCGGCCTTGGCGGGCTGGATATGTATATAGCCACGTTCGACACCAAGCGTCAGCAGGTTTCCAAGGTCAGACATCTTGCGGCCCCGGTCAACTCCTCGTTCGACGACCATGGCCTGATTTGGGATTCCGTGCGGGAGCGCGTGGTATTCGCCAGCAACCGTAACACCGGTTCGGGGCATCGTGACAATATATACGTTGGGCCGGATTACCTGTTGTTCCCGCATCCGGACGCGCCCATCGACAGTACCGACTTGTTGGCGGAATTGGCGGCCGCCCGTTTGGCCGATTCGCTTTTGGCGGCGGCCATGGCCGACAGTTTGCGTGTGGTGGATTCGCTGATGGCGCTGCAAGCCGACAGCCTGCGCGTCGCCGACTCGCTTTTGGCGGCGGCCATGGCCGACAGCCTGCGTCTCGCCGATTCGCTTTTGGCGGCCACCATGTCCGACAGCCTGCGCATCGCCGACTCGCTCATGGCCCTGCAAGCCGACACGCTGGTCACCAAGGATACGCTCATGGGCTCCGACTCCGCGCGCGCCTTCTCGTCGTTCTTCGGCATGGATGTCGTGCAGACGGACGAAAAACAGGACTTGACGCAGTACCTGAACGACAGTATGTCGGCCAAGCAGATTATCGACAGTATCTCGAAGCACCGGAAGGATGTGGCGCGCGTCGATTCCCGTTACGTCAACGACTATCAGAAACGGATGAACGACCCGTTGCGCCGTACCAAGCTACAGGTGGTGCCGCCGGGTGCCAAGTGCGAGGTCTGCGAGGAAAAGACGCGGCAACGGCCGGCCGACCAACCGTTCTTTGTCCGCACCAACGACGACAAGGCCTTGATTACGCTTACCGACCAGGCGGGCAAGATTTCCTATATCGACGTGGCCCCCAACGCCGCCTATCAGATAGAGGTGGTGACGATGGGCGCCAACGGCCAGCCGTCCCTGCCCAAGTCGGTCGAGATGTCGGATTTGCGCCGCACCGTCGTCACGCGCGATTATATCCTGTTTGAGTGTACGCCCAAACTTTCGGAACTCAACGACGAGACGTACGTCAACAACCTCTATTTCGATTTCG
>CAMXAS010000122.1 GCA_947179195.1 uncultured Bacteroidales bacterium | reverse complement strand
CTAATACAGTATAACACAACCTCAAAAATTTGCAAGATATGATTGAAATTAAGAGTGTTAGCTTTAGATATGGCAAGGGCGCCATGGTGCTGGAACATTTGGACCTGCAACTCAAGCCCGGTTCTATCTATGGTTTATTGGGTGAAAACGGCGTGGGCAAGACCACGTTGTTGAAGATGATGGCGGGCCTGCTTTTCCCGAACGAAGGGCAAATCCGCGTCTTGGGTTTTGAACCGCGCCGCCGCGAGGCCGCCTTTCTGCAACAGGTGTATTTCCTGCCGGACAGTCCGCAGGTAGAGGAGATTTCGTTAGACCTCTACGTTAAACTCAACGCCTGCCTGTATCCGAATTTCAGCGAGGCGGATTTGCGGCGCTATGTGGCGGTGCTGGAAGTGGACAGCACCCGCGCCATGCACAAACTTTCGTTCGGGCAGCAGAAAAAGGCCATGCTGGCGTTCGCCCTGGCCTGCAACACGCCAGTCTTGCTGATGGACGAACCGACCAACGGTTTGGATATTCCGTCCAAGGGGCAGCTGCGCCGCTTGATTGCCTCGGCCGCGACGGACGACAAATGCTTTGTGATTTCGACGCACCAGGTGCGCGACTTGGAGCAACTTATCGACCCCATCGTGATTATGGAACGGCAGAGGGTGTTGCTCAACAACAGCATGGAGGAAATCGGCCAGCGGCTTTGGTTCGGCGTCGCGGCCGAGAAGCCCGCCAACTGCCTTTACGCCGAGCCGGCCTTGGGCGGTATGTATGTGGTGACGCCGCGCACGGACGATATGCCCGACAGCAAGGTGCAGTTGGAAGCCTTGTTCAACGCCGCCATCTCCAACCGTGGCTATTTCCAAGAGACGTTCGGTCAAGGCCGCCCGTGGAAGAGCCGGAGCGCCGCCCTGTCGGAAACGGCCGCCATGACGGCTGAGGCCGTTGCCGAGGCCGCCGGTTTGCCGTCGAACCCGCAGGCCGCCCGTCCGACGACGCCCGGCATCAGCCCGCTCAAACGCTTCCTGTATGCGTTGCGCGCCGAAATCTTTACGAAATACAAGACGTATTTCCTCACGTTGGGCGTCATCTTCGGGCTATATATGTGGCGTTGGGTCTCGTATCTGATGTCGTCGGCCGGCTTTGCGGACGATACGGTTTACGGTGGCTGGACCGTCGCGTTCATCTTCATGATACTGGCGCCCTATATGCTCTACCGCGACCTCTACCATCCGGTCAAGGGCTTTTCGTTCATGATGCGCCCCACCGGCAATTTGGAGAAGTTCGGCACCATTTGGGTGCAGTCGGTGCTTGTGATGCCCGTGGTGTTGCTATTGTGGTGCGGGCTGCTGGACGGCATCATGAGCCTGCTCATCCACCATTCGTTCGTGGGGCCCAATGTGCTCAGGGGCGGTCTGTCGATGCTGTTCGACGATATGCGGATTAGCAAATTAGGCGGCTTGACGGTCATCAGCGTCGGGATGTTCTTCGGCCCGCAGTCTTCGGTGCTGTGGGGTACCTGCTTCTTCAAGCAACACAAACTCCTCAAACTGATAGCCACCTATTTCGCCTTGATTACGCTGTTTTCGATTTCGGTGTTCCGTCTCGCCAACCTGTGGCCGTGGGGCTGGTCGCTCTTCGCCAACCTGGACGAACAGGCCGCCGAATGTTGGCTGAAAACCCTGATGTACGCCGGCACGATTATCCCTTGCCTCGGCCTGTACGTTTGGTCGTACTTCAGCTTCAAACGCCGTCAGTTATAATAATATATAATCGATTATGGAATTTACAGCGGACAAAGCCATATATCTGCAAATAGCGGACTATATCGGCGACCGGATATTGCGGCAGGAATGGACGGCGCACGACAAAATCCCGTCGGTGCGGGAGTTGAGCGCGTCGTTGATGGTCAACCCCAACACGGTGGCACGCGCCTATGAGCAGTTGGAAAACAACGGTGTCATCTACAGCAAGCGCGGCATCGGCTTCTCGGTGTCGGAAACGGCCCTGGAAAAGGTCAGCGCGGCGCGGCGGGAGACGTTCCTCAAGGTGGATTTGCCGAACTTCTATAAGAAGATGCGGCAACTTGACCTCAGTTGGGAGCAGGTGACGGAATTTTCGAAATATATATAGCAGTATGGGCAAGTTATTCTCGGCCATTTGGGGCCTCTTGTTAGTGGCGGTGTTGCCAAGCGTTGCATTGGCGCAGACGGTGGCCGGCTCGGCGGTGGACGCGCAGAGCGGGGAACCCTTGCTGTTCGCCAATGTCGTGTTGGTGAAGGCGGCCGATACCACGCAGGTAACCGGTACGTCTTCCGACGCGGAGGGCCGTTTCGTATTCAAGAAAATGGCGCCGGGCCGCTACTTCATTCAGATTTCCACGTTGGGCTACCATTTGGCCAATTCGGTGGCGTTCGACATCAACGGCAAGGCCGACAGCGTTTCGTTGCCGCCCGTCCCGTTGACGCCCACCTCCTTGCAGTTGCAGGAGGTGGAGGTGCGTGCCAAGCGGCCTATGGTGGAGATGAAGCCCGGCAAAATCGTCATGAACGTGGCGGAACATTTGGCATCGACCACGGCCGAGAACGCCTACGAGATGCTGAAGAAATTTCCGGGCGTGACCATCGACAACAACGATAACATTTCGCTCAACGGCAAGGCGGGGGTTTTGGTCATGGTGGACGGCCGCAACACCTACTTGGGCGGCAAAGATTTGGTCAACTACCTTAAAGCCCTGCCGGCGCGTTCGGTAACGTCGATAGAGGCCATCGCCAACCCGTCTTCCAAATACGACGCCGAGGGCGTGGGCGGCATCATCGACATCAAGACTGACCATAAGCGCGAGCGCGGTTTCAACGGCTCGGTGTCGGCGGGCGGCGGCATGAACCTCCATCCGGTCAATGGCGGCAGCGCCGACGGGTCGGTGGATTTGAATTTCCGCACCGAGAAAGTGTCGGTCTATGGCAACCTTTCCTATTGGTACTATAATTCGCAGAACCGGTATTACGACCAAACGACTTTTGCCGACGGCACGTCGCAGCGGTATGCCGACGCCGACAAGGACTACGGCGTGTTGGAGCAGGTTTCGCAAGGGATGTGGGCGCGCGCCGGCGTGGACTATTATCCGACCAAGCGGGACGTTTTGGGCGTGGCCTACCGTGGCTCCGGCTATTGGGGGCATATGCAAACGGACTTGCCCACGCAGTGGCTCTATCCTACGGGCGACATCCGCTACAGCCTCATGCAGTCTGCCGATTCGCGCGACGCCAATCAGAACCACAACCTGACGGCCAACTACGAGCATACGTTCGACACGGTTCACAAACGCAAGCTCTATGCCGATTTTACGTGGATGCGCGGTGAGAACGGCGGCTACGGTAACAATGCGCTGACCTACTACCGTGGCAATTTCGGCGAGGAGTTGGGGAAAGAGGCCTATTATCTCGACAATCCGTCCATATCCGACGTCTATGCGTTGCGCGTGGACTACGAACATCCGTTTTCGCAGCAGAGCAAGCTGGAGGCCGGCCTCAAGTTCAGTTATGTGGATAATAACTATGATAATATATACAATGTGGACGGCTTGCGCGACACGAACCGCAGCAACAGTTATCTCTACAATGAACTCATCGGCGCGGCCTACGTCATGTACAGCCACAACTTTACGAGCAAGACGAGCCTTCAGGTGGGCTTGCGGGGCGAGTTGACGGCCTTGAGGGGCTATAATCCCGAAATGGATTCGGCGCACGAACGCGTCTATGGCCGCCCGTTCCCCAATGTCAACCTCTCGCAGCAAATCGGGCAGAACCACCGGCTCAACCTGTCGTACCGCTACCGGCTTACGCGGCCTTCGTACTACAACCTCAATCCGTTCATGACCCGTACCACCGCCTCGGATTACCACGGTGGCAACCCGAATCTGAACCCGGAGTATTCGCACAACCTCGACCTGACCTATTCGTATAAATACAATCTGTTCATTACGGCGGGCTACGTGCATACCGACGGCAACATCAGCAGTATGGCCTATTACCGCAAGGTGGGCAATTCGTACGTGGTGTATAGCATTCCGGAGAACATGGGGCAGGCCGATTTCGTCACGCTGTCAATCAACGGCAACTATACGTTCTTCGACCGTTGGCGGCTGCGGTTCTTCCTCTCGGGCTCCTATGGGCACCGGACGTTCGACTACGCGTTGCCGGAGGGCGGCTACAGCCATGAGGACGTGCGTTGCTACGACGCCACGGCCTGGCTGGGCACGGATGTGGACATCATCAAGACGCTGACGGCCGAACTCTCGGTGTGGGCGAAACTGCCGTCGCAGAATATGTTTAGATACACGCGACCCTACGTGAATATGTCCCTGTCGATTAAAAAGACGTTCTTCAAGGAGAAATTGAGCGTGACGCTTACGGCCAACGACCTGTTGGGCATGGCGTGGTCGGAGACGACGCGCTATCCCGACGGCACGGTCGGCGACATGGCCTTCCGTCAGGGCGGGCAGCAGTTATCGCTGTCGGTGTCGTACAATTTCGGCAACAACAA
>CAMXAS010000121.1 GCA_947179195.1 uncultured Bacteroidales bacterium | reverse complement strand
TTGGACGGGATGTTCGATTTCTCGATGATGGATTTAATCAACAAACGCTTCAAACTCAAGGAG
The DNA here is from genome assembly GCA_947179195.1 of uncultured Bacteroidales bacterium. Classification (GTDB taxonomy): domain Bacteria; phylum Bacteroidota; class Bacteroidia; order Bacteroidales; family P3; genus CAMXAS01. The sequence continues at coordinate 4,471 of CAMXAS010000121.1, read as the reverse complement.
GGCGGGAGTATCGTTTGGACGGGCCCGATTACGGACGCGCGCGTGGATGTGGATGCGGTATATACAACTCGGACGAGCCTTTACCCGGTCTTGGCTTCCGCGGGTTCGTCGCTCATAGACGAAAGCAATCTGCGCAAGAAGGTCGGCGTGGAAAGCATCATCGAGTTGGACGGCAACCTGATGAATCCGGATATCAGTTTCGATATCAATCTACCGAACGTGGAGGCGGATATACAGGATTTGTTCTTCAGTTATGTCAACAAGGAGGACGAAGACGAAATGATACGGCAGACGTTCTCGTTGCTCATGCTCAACAGTTTCATGTCCGTCGGCAACGATCAGGGCGGCGCGATGGCGGGCGGCAACGCGTTGGTCTCTTCTTCGGAATTGCTGTTCAACCAGTTCAACAACTTCCTCTCCCGCCTATCGACGAATTTCAATGTCGGCATGAATTATACGCCGGCCAGCGAGATGAACGAGTCGGAATTCCAAGTCATGCTGTCGGGGCAGTTGTTCGACGACCGCCTGTCGATAGACGGCAATATCGGCGTTTCGGAAAAGGATGCCCGGGCCGCCGCCTCGGTCGTGGGCGACGTCAATATCGAGTGGAAATTCACGGAACAGTTGCGCCTCAAAGCCTTCAACCGATCTAACGAAAAGAGTCTGAACCAGCCCGACAATACCTATACGCAGGGTTTGGGCGTTATCTTCCGCCGCGATTTCAATACGGGCAAGGAATTGTTCTCGCGCATCGGCCTCACGAAAGAGGAACGGCGGAAACAGCGCGAAGAGAAGAAAGCGCGTAAACAGGCGGAGAAAAAATAATTACCGGATGGTTCTGCCGATGCGGTTCCAGCGGATTTTCTTGAAACCCTTGCCGTCTTTATTCCACGACATCCATACCCAGAACGCTTTGCCCACGATGTGGTCTTCGGGCACGAAGCCCCAGTAGCGCGAGTCGGCCGAGTTGTGGCGGTTGTCGCCCATCGCCCAGTAGTAATTCATGCCGAACGTGTAGTAACGGCAGGCTTGGCCGTCCACCAGGAAAGGGCCGTCCTTTTCGGTCAGCGTATGGCCTTCGTAAGTCGTGATGAGCCGCCGGTAAAGCGCGATGTTGTCCGCCGTCAGCAAGACCGAATCGCCCTTGCGCGGCACGTAAACCGGGCCGTATTGGTCGATGTTCCAGGCAAAATGCGTCGGGTCGAACGGAAACAGCTGGCGGTCGGTCACCCCTTCCGGCATCAGGTCGATTTCGGCGGTCAGACGGCCGTCCGCATCGATGGCCGCCGCCATTTGCCGCGTCAACGGCACGCGGCCGTAATTCGGATTGAACAGTTGCTTCAGGTCTTCGCCCGAAACGCCGAGTTGCAACCATTCCTGACGGGACAGCAACCACGGCTGCGGCAGAATGCGGTAGTTCTGTTCCAGTTGGAGCGGGTCTTCGGCGCGTTGTCCGTTCACATACGTCTTTCCGTCACGCAGTTCCACCGTGTCGCCGCCCACGGCGATGCAACGTTTCACAAAACTCTCGCGCCGGTCCACGGGGCGGTACACGATGCTGCCGAAGCGGTTCTTATCGCGCCATACCGCCTCGCGCCCCACCTGTTTCACCAACGTATAATAGCTGACATTGCTTTGATAGACCGTCGATACGGTGTCGCCGTCCGGAAAGTTGAACACGATGACGTCGTTGCGCTTGACCGTCGTGAAGCCCGGAAAACGGTAATACGGCAACTGGATGCCGGACACGAACGACGGCTTGTCTTTCGTCAGCGGCATCGTATGCAACACGAACGGAAACGCAACCGGCGTATTGGGCAGGCGCGGGCCGTAGTGAATCTTGCTGACGAACAGGAAGTCGCCCACCTGCAGGCTCTTTTCCATCGAGGAGGACGGAATGACATAGCCCTTGAAATAAAAGCCGTGTATAATCAAGGCCACGGCCAACGCGAAGCAGAGCGTGTCTATCCATTCCCGCGTCGGGCTCTTGGGAAACGGCGGCAACAGGGCCGGGTTCTCAAAATGCAACTGCCGTTTGCGGGTCAGGTAGGGGAAGAACACGAAAGGCACAGCCGCCGCCAGGAAGCAGTCGAGCAAACCGTGGCGTTTGTAGCCGTAGGCCGTTTCAATGCAAAGCACCCAAAATACAAAGCAGTTGATGAACGGCAGAAACAGAAACGGAAAATAGAGATACCATCGCCGGCCCGTTATTTTAATCCACAGCCATTCGGCGTAAAACGGCACGAACAGCCAATAAGGATTGCGGCCGCTGTCCTTGAACGCCGCCCACAGGCTGACGGCCAGCAAGGCCTTGTAGATAACGAGCAGCAGGATCAGGCAGAGCATGGAAATCAGGCTTTCTTTTCCGATTTGGCCAGCACTTCGTCAATCATGCCGTAGGCCAAGGCTTCCTCCGCCGTCATCCAGTAATCACGGTCGGCATCCTGATAAATCTTGTCGTAGGCCTGACCGCTGTGCTGGGACAGGATATCGTAAAGTTCCTTCTTCAGTTTCAGAATCTCACGCGCCGTGATTTCGATGTCCGAGGCCTGGCCTTCGGCACCGCCCATCGGCTGGTGAATCAGGATGCGCGCGTGCGGCAGGGCTGTGCGCTTGCCTTTCTGACCGGCGCAAAGCAAGACCGCGCCCATGGAGGCGGCCATACCCGTGCAAATCGTGGCCACGTCCGGTGAAACGTACTGCATCGTGTCGTAGATGCCCAAACCCGCATACACCGAACCGCCCGGCGTGTTCAGGTAAATCTGGATGTCTTTCTGCGAATCCACCGAATCTAAAAACAGCAACTGCGCTTGGATGACATTGGCCACCTGGTCGTCGATGGGCACGCCGAGAAAAATGATGCGGTCCATCATCAGACGCGAGAAAACGTCCATGGTCGCCACATTCAACTGGCGTTCCTCGATAATCGTCGGCGAAACGTAATAGGCTTTGGCCTGCGCGGCCGTCACGGCATCGAACGTCAAGCTGTTGATGCCGCGGTGGCCGATGGCGTATTTTCTGAATTCGTTGTAATCCATAATTATTTACCGGGGTTCAACAACGCGACGAATTCGTCATACGAAACCGCCTTGTCGTTCTGTTTGACCTTTTCGAGGAAGAGCGCAATCATCTTTTCGTCCATCATGGCGTCGTAAACGCGCTTGATTTCCTCCTGGTTCTGCATCATGCTGTCGATAACGCGGTCGATGCGCTTGTTCGTCTCCTCATCCTGCGTCTGTACCGGGAAGTATTGCGAAAGCACGCGTTCGCGGTAGAACGTGCGCAGGTCTTCGGGCTTGATGTCGATGTTGTTGTCCTTGATCAGACGGCTTTCAATCAACTGCCATTTGATGGAGTTGGCGTACATCGGGAATTCCTTGTCCACGATTTCCGGCGTCAGCGCGGCTTCGCCCGGCTTGCGGTTCGTGTCGCCCTGTAGAATCCAGCGTTTCAGGAATGCTTCGGGCAGGTCCATGGCCGTCTTTTCCACGAGCAGGTCAATCACGTCGTTCATGAACTTGCGGTCGGTGTCGCGGCTGTAGAACTGTTTGGCCTCGTTGCGGATGGCGTCCTTGAAACCGGCTTCGTCCTTGATGTCGGCCGACGGGTAAACCTTTTTGTATAATTCTTCGTTCAGTTCGGCCGGTTCGATATGGCTGACGCTTTCAATCGTGAAGCGGAAGTCACCTTCTAACTTTTCGGCCTCCTCTTTCGAGATATGCAGCATGGCGGCCAGGTCGGTCGCGTTCTTGAACGCTTTCTGAATCGGGAAATCCACGGCGGCGCCCACCGACTTGCCGATGAATTTCTTTTGAATCGTCTTCAGACCGAGCGTGTTGATGGCAATCGAAGTCTTGGTGTTCAAACCGCCTTCCTTCAGGTTGCCGTCTTCGCCGAGCTGTACGAGTTCGCCGCCCAGCAGGTCTTCTTCGGCCGCCTTTTCGGGGCTCGTCAACTGACCGTAACGGCGACGGATGTCGTCCGCGTATTTGTCCACCATCGCGTCGTCGATTTTAATCTGATAGCGCGTGGCCGTCAGTTTGCCGAGTTCCAGTTTGAATTCGGGCGCGAGGCCGATTTCAAACCAAAATACGAATTTGTCGGGGTTTTCGAAATCCGCCACCGTTTCCTCGTCCTTGGCCGAAATGGGTTGCCCCAGGATGTCCAATTTCTCGTCCGCGATATATTGCTGCAACTTGTTGGAAATAATCTTGTTGACTTCTTCCGCCAAAATGGCTTTGCCGTACATTTTCTTGACCAGTCCGGCCGGCACCATGCCCGCGCGGAAACCGTTCAGTTGTACTTTCTTGCGGTACGCTTTGAGTTCGTCGGCCACGGCCGTCTGATAATCGGCCGGTTCCAGCTCGATTTTGATGTAAGCGTTGTGCTGCGTTGCGTTTTCTCTGCTGATATTCATTTGAAACCTAATTTTTCAATCAAGGTCGCAAAAGTACGAAATTTTTACGGAAAT
>CAMXAS010000120.1 GCA_947179195.1 uncultured Bacteroidales bacterium | reverse complement strand
AACTAAAAATCATACAATTATGAAAAACAAAAACATCGCGGCCTTGGAGCCGAAAAACGTATGGGGTCATTTCTACGGCTTAACCCAACAGCCCCGTCCCTCCAAACACGAGGAGAAAGTGCGGGCGTTCATCGTCGCTTTCGCCAAGAAGAACAAATTGGACTGCAAGGTGGACGGCGTGGGCAACGTCATCATCACCAAGCCGGCCACGAAGGGCATGGAGAACCGCCGCGGCGTCATCCTGCAGGCGCACCTCGACATGGTGCCGCAGAAGAATGCCGACAAGAAGCACGATTTCGTGAAAGACCCGATTGAGGCCTACGTCGATGGCGATTGGGTGACGGCCGACGGCACGACGCTCGGCGCCGACAACGGCATGGGCTGCGCCGCGATTATGGCGGTGCTGGAGTCCAAGACCATCAAGCACGGCCCGCTCGAAGCCCTGTTCACGATTGACGAGGAAACCGGCATGACGGGCGCGTTCGGCATCAAGAAAGGGATGTTCAAGGGCGATATATTGTTGAACCTCGACTCCGAAACCGAGGGCGAACTCTATGTGGGTTGCGCCGGCGGTATCGACGCCACCATCACGTTGCCTTACAAGACCGAAGCTGTTCCGGCCGACAGCAAGGCGTTCAAAATCGCGCTGACGGGCCTCAAGGGCGGCCACTCCGGCATGGACATCGTGCTGGGTCGCGGCAACGCCAACAAACTCATGAACCGTCTGCTGCTGTGCATCATGGAAGGTTGCTCCGCGCGGCTCGTGAAACTGGACGGCGGCAGCCTGCGCAACGCCATCCCGCGTGAATCGTTCGCCACCGTCACGTTGCCCAAGGCCAAGGAAGCCAAATTCCAGAAAATCGTGGAACAGTTCTACGCCGAGACCAAGGCGGAACTTTCGGCGGTGGAACCCGACTATATCGTTAAGTGCGAGAAGGCGACCCTGCCCAAGAACGTCATCACGGCGGCTTCGGGCAAGAAGATGTGCCGCCTCGTTTACGGCATCCCCAACGGCGTGATGCGCATGAGCGACGCGATGCCGATAGTGGAGACGTCCACGAACATGGCCATCGTCAAGGCCGACAAGGGCGTGCTGACGGTTTCGTGCCTGTTGCGCTCGTCGGTCGATACGGCCAAGGAAGACTTGGTGAACCAGATGAAGAGCGTGGTCGCGCTCGCGGGCGGCAAGGCCGAATTCACGGGCGGCTACCCGGGCTGGAAACCCAATATGCAGTCGCCGATTCTGAAGGCGATGCAGAGCACGTATCACTCGCTCTACGGCAAGAAGCCGAAGGTTATGGCCATTCACGCCGGCTTGGAATGCGGCCTGCTCGGCGGCGTTTACAAGAACTGGGACATGATTTCGTTCGGCCCCACGATTATGTATCCGCACTCGCCGGACGAAAAGGTGAACATCGCCAGCGTCAAGAAATTCTGGGATTACCTCGTGGCCACGTTGGCCGCCACGCCTAAGAAATAACCGCTCCGGCCACTGATTTCATCAAAACGCCTTGCTTGCGGACGGCCCCTCGCGGCCGAACCGGGGCAGGGCGTTTTTCGCTTTGACCTATGGATTGGAATACCCGTCTATCTTACCTGAAAGACCATCCGCAACTGATGCCCGTCGTGCTGGGGCCCACGGCTTGCGGCAAGACCCGTCTGGCCGTGCAGCTCGCCGGCCGACTGGGGGCCGAGGTCATCGGGGCCGACTCGCGGCAGGTGTACCGGGAGATGGACCTCGGCACGGGCAAAGACCTGGCGGAATACGTCTATGAAGGGCGCCCCGTGCCCTACCACCTCATCGACGTGGCCGAACCCGGCACCGAATACAACGTGTTTCTGTACCAGCAGGCGTTCGACCGCGTCTATGCCGGCCTCGTGTCGCGGGGCCTAAGGCCTTTGCTTTGTGGCGGAAGCGGCTTATATTTGCAGAGTGCAATCGGCACGCGGCGTTTCGCCGAGGTGCCGGAGAACGCGGCCTTGCGCGCCGAGCTCCGAGGGCAGTCGCTCTCCGAGTTGAGCCGCCGGCTGAGCCTCTACGGGCCGCTGCACAACCACACCGACACCGAGTCGGAGGCGCGTTGCGTGCGGGCCATCGAGATAGCCGAATACGAGGCGACGCATCCGGAGGCCTTCCGCCGCACGCCGCCGCAGGCCTACCTGCTGGGCATAGACGTGCCGCCCGAACAGCTGCGGCGGCGCATCCGCCTGCGGTTGGAGGAACGGCTCGCGCAGGGCATGGTGGAGGAGGTGGCGGGTCTGCTCCGCAAGGGCTTGCAGCCTGAGCAGCTGACCTACTACGGCTTGGAGTACCGCTATGTGACCGAATACCTGCAAGGCCATACCGACTTGGACGCGATGCGGGAGGGCTTATATACGGCCATCTGTCAGTTCGCCAAGCGGCAGCGCACGTGGTTCCGCGGCATGGAGCGCAAGGGTTGGGTCATCGAATGGCTCAGCCTGGCCGAAGCGGCGGCCTTGGCATAGTAAAACAAAAGAAACCCCTATGATATTTGCCGGTATTGACATCGGGTCGAACGCGGTGCGCGTCCTGTTTTCGGACGTGTTCGCGGGCGAGAAAGGCCGTCCCGTGGCGTCAAAGGTCGCGCTGGTGCGTGTGCCGTTGCGCTTGGGCGAGGACGTGTTTTCGGGCGGCTATATCCGCCCCGAATCGGAACAGGCGTTGATCGATACGTTGCAGGCGTTCAAGCAACTGATGAAAGTCTATAAGACGGCCGATTTCGCGGCCTGTGCCACGGCCGCCATGCGCGAGGCCGCCAACGGCGCGGAGGTCGTGCAGCGCGTCAAGGCCGCCACGGGCATCGACATCCGGGTCATAGACGGTCTGGAGGAGGCGCAGATTATCCGCACGGCCGGCGAGAGTCTGCCCGAGGAACGCTACGACACCTCGGTCTATGTGGACGTGGGCGGCGGCAGTACCGAGATTTCCGTGACGGAAGGCGGCCGTTTCCTACAGTCCTATTCGTTCAAGCTCGGCACGTTGCGCTTGTTGCACAAAGCCGAAGACCCGCGGGAGTTCGACCGCTTGGAAGCGTGGCTGCAACAGTTCGACGGACGTTTCGGCCGCATGAACCTCGTGGGCTCGGGCGGCAACATCAACAAGCTGACGAAACTGTTCGGCGACAAGACGGGGCTTTCCATGTCGGTGAACCAACTCAAGAAAGGCTATAAGCAACTCGAAGGCATGACGGTGGCCGAGCGTATGGCCGCTTTCAAGTTGCGGGCCGACCGCGCCGACGTCATCCTGCCGGCCGCCCGTATCTTCCTGTTCATCGCCGGGCATACGGGGGCGGAACGCATCTGGGTGCCGCGCTTCGGCCTGGCCGACGGCCTGGTCTGCCAACTGTATCAGAACGGGCTCCAGCAGTAACGATTTACGTCTATAAAGTAAAAGCGCCGACCCATACGGGCCGGCGCTTTTCGCATCCACGGGGCGGGTTCAACAAACCTTGTCCGTGATTATTTCTTTTCGGTGGAGAACATATAGGCCAAACCGATGGTCAGCATCTCGCGGAACTGTACCTTGGGGCCGCGCACGTTGCCGTACTTGTCGGTCGTCTTGATTTTGTCGTCGTATTTGAGCGTGGTGCCGATTTGGGCGTTCAGCCACGAGGTCACCTTCATGACGAGCAATACGTCCCAGTCCACGACGAAATTACCGAAGTCCTTGCTGTAAGGCGTAAAGAGCGTGAGGCCGGACGAGAGGATGATTTTGGGCGTGATTTCCCAGTTCACGTTGCCTTGGATTTGCAGACCGGCCTGCATGAGGTAGCGTTCGCCCGGCGTGACGCCGAACGCGCCCTGATCCGACAGGAACTTGTCTTCCACAAAGGTCGTACGCATGACCGCCGGCGCCACATAGACGTCCAACAGGCTCTTGAGGTGGTATTCCACACCGACGGAGACGTTCAGATAACCGGGCGCCATGATTTTGGAGATATAGGTCGGCGCCGTGTCGTTGTCGGCCAGGTGGCCGGCCACGTCCTTGTAACCTTTGTCGTACTGCGTGCGGAAGTCGGCTTCGGCCGAGATAAACCAGTGGTCTTTCTTATCCAGCGCGTAACCGTACTGCGTGTTGAGCACTAATTTATCGACGGTTTTGTTCAACTTGTTCGTCGGCGTCCACGTCAGACCGTATTCGGTGTTGAGGTTCGACACCCATTTGTGGCGGTTCTTGAGGTAGGTCGCGTTCAGGTTCACGAGCGCGTTGCCGGCAATCGAACTCTCACCACCCGCCGACCAGTTGGTCAGCGAGGTCTGCGACAGGTTCAGGCCCATATCGCCCTTGAACGTCCAAGGTTTGACCACCGCGTCGGCCGCATCGTCCGCCGCTTCTTGGGCGCAGGCGGGGGAAACGGCGAGGCCCGCCGTCAAAACGAAGGCCAGTCCGAGCAACGACCGCCGCGCGGCGCCGTTGCGAAAATAGCTGTCAGCTCTCATAATGCAATAATTATATGAAGTTTACAACGTTTACAGGCTGTCAGGAAAGCCGCAAATTTAGTAAAATTTTCAAAAATGCCGCATTTTGAGTACATTCGCAT
>CAMXAS010000119.1 GCA_947179195.1 uncultured Bacteroidales bacterium | reverse complement strand
TGTTGATAATTTTGTTTAAAACTTGCAAAATAGGAAAACATATCCTAACTTTGCACTCCTTTTGCGTGGAGCGTATCCCGCTTGTAGTAGATAAAACATATTAAGATGAACACGTTAAGTTATAAAACCGTTTCCGTCAACAAGGAGAACGCGGACAAGAAATGGGTTTTAGTGGATGCCGAGAACCAGTTCGTAGGCCGTTTGGCTTCCGAAATCGCCAACCTTTTGAGAGGCAAGTACAAAACCAACTTCACGCCCCACGCTGATTGCGGGGATTATGTAGTCGTTATCAACGCCGAGAAAGTACGTTTCTCCGGCAAGAAAATGACGGACAAGGAATACGTTCATCACACGGGCTATCCCGGCGGCCAACGCTTCGCCACGCCGACCGAGATGCTGAACCGCAAGCCCATCTTCGTCATCGAACACGCCGTGAAGGGTATGTTGCCGAAGAACCGTCTGGGCGATGCCCTGTTCCGCAACCTGCACGTTTACGAAGGCGCCGAACACCCGCATCAAGCGCAGAACCCCACTGTTGTTAATGTTAAAGACCTCAAATAGACATGGAAGTTTTCAATAGAATCGGTAGAAGAAAGACCGCCGTGGCGCGTGTGTACCTCAGCGCCGGCAACGGTAATATCACGGTTAACGGCAAGGACTACAAGGAATATTTCCCGACGGGTACGCTGCAATATGTCGTAAACCAGGCTTTCGAGGTGACCAACACCGTAAACCAGTTTGACGTCAAAGCCAATATCGACGGCGGTGGCATCAACGGCCAGGCCGAAGCCCTGCGTTTGGGCATCGCCCGCGCCCTGGTGGAAGTGGATGCCGAACACAAGGCCGCGCTCAAGGCCCAGGGCCTGATGACGCGTGACCCCCGTATGGTGGAAAGAAAGAAGCCGGGTCGTCCCAAAGCCCGCAAGCGCTTCCAGTTCAGCAAGCGTTAGAAACGGAGGCGCCTGCATAGAGGCGTTTTCGCGTTTAGCATCCAAATTGCCGAGACTTCCGCTCTGCGTCCACGACGGAGAGCGGAACTACTGGGCGATTGTTTTTTAAGGAACGTAAACAAATTTTCAATATGTCTAAAGCAACTTTTGATCAGCTCTTGGAGGCTGGCGTACACTTCGGCCACCTCAGAAGAAAATGGAATCCCAAAATGGCGCCGTATATCTTCGCCGAAAAGAACGGGATTCACATCATCGACCTCAACAAAACGATAAGCAAATTGGACGAGGCTTGCGCCGCCGCCAAGCAAATCGCCAAATCGGGTCGCAAAATCTTATTCGTCGCTACGAAGAAACAGGCGCGCGCCATCGTGGCCGAACAGGTCGCCAAGGTAGGCATGCCGTATGTGACCGAACGCTGGCCGGGCGGTATGCTCACCAACTTCGCCACGATTCGCAAAGCCATCAAGAAGATGTCCGCCATCGACCGTCTGATGAAGGACAAACAGTTTGAAAGCATCTCCAAACGCGAACGTCTGCAAATCACGCGCGAAAAAGAGAAACTGGAAAAGAACCTCGGTTCCATCGCCGACCTGGGCCGTCTGCCGTCGGCCGTGTTCATCGTGGACATCAACAAGGAACACATCGCCGTGGCTGAAGCCCGCCGCCTGAACATCCCGACGCTGGCCATGGTGGATACGAACACCAACCCCGAACTCATCGACTTCCCGATTCCCGCCAACGATGACGCTTCGAAATCCATCGACATCATCCTGCAGGAAGTGATTGCCGCTATTGAAGAAGGCTTGGCCGAACGCAAATACGACAAGGAACAGCAGAAGGAAGACGAAGAAGCCGACGAACAGGAAAGACTGGCCGTAGAAGGCATGGACGAGGAAGAAGCCGGAGAAGGCAAGAAGAAACCCGCCGCCCGCAAGAAAGCCGAGGGTGAGGAAGGTGCCGCCGAAGAAACGGACAAGAAAGAAAGACGTCCGCGCAAGGTAGCCACGGGCGCTCAGAAGGTAACCAAAAAGTAAGGAAGGAGTAAATTATGGCAAATATAACTGCCGCTGAAGTAAATAAACTCAGACAAATGACCGGCGCCGGCATGATGGATTGCAAGAAGGCGTTGGTTGAAAACGACGGCGATTTCGACAAGGCCATCGACTTTTTGAGAAAGAAAGGTCAGAAAGTAGCGGCCAACCGTGCCGAAAGAGACGCCAAGGAAGGCATGATTTTGGCCGCCACCACGGCCGACAAGCAGTTCGGTTGCATCGTCATGCTGAGCAGCGAGACCGACTTCGTGGCCAAGAACGCCGAGTTCGTGGCTTTCGTTGAAAAGGTGTCGGCCGCCGCGATTGAAAAACGGAGCAAGACCCTCGAAGAAGTGAAGGCCCTGTCGATTGACGGCCGCTCGGTGGAAGACCACATCACCGACATGGTGGGTAAGATTGGCGAGAAGATTGAAATGGCGCACTTCGAATGCCTCGAATCCCCGCGCGTATTCGCCTACAACCACCACGGCAACCGTCTGGCCACGCTCGTGGCTTTCGACAAAGCCGACGCCAACGAAGAGGTGGGTCACAACGTGGCCATGCAAGTTGCGGCCATGAACCCGATTGCCGTCTGCGAAAAGGACGTTCCTGAAGCCACCATCGAAAACGAAAAAGCGGTGGCCCGCGAAAAGACCAAGCAGGAACAGATCCAGAAAGCGGTTGACAATGCGTTGTCGAAGGCCGGCATCAACCCCGCGCACGTGGATTCCGAAGAACATATCGAATCCAATACCGCCAAGGGTTGGCTGACGCCCGAACAGGCCAAGCAGGCCCGCGAAATCATCGCGACCGTATCGGCCGAAAAAGCCGGCAACATTCCCGAAGCGATGCTGGACAACATCGTCAAAGGCCGTGTTGAGAAATTCTACAAGGAAAACACCTTGATGCACCAGGAATATATCATGGACAGCAAAATGAACGTAGGTGCCTACGTTAAACAGAACGGCGATGCCACCGTGGTGGCTTTCCGCCGTCTCCAGCTGGGTGCGTAAATTTTAAAACACACGTAAAAAGGGCAATTTTCTTTTGAAAATTGTCCTTTTTATTTTCACAAAAAAACACTCCTTATGTCTCAGAAAAAAGGCTTTTTCGCCGACATCGCCGATGCGCTCAGCAAAGAACACTGGCGCGAGTTCGGCAACGAATTCATCGACTCTTTCCGTGGCGACAAATGGCGCAAGGAAACCATTTCCTACCTGTTGGTCATCGCCGGCAGTATCCTGTTCGCGGTGGGCGACGTCATGTTTGCCAACCCTTACCGCTTGGCCCCCGGCGGCACCTACGGCATTTCCAATGTCCTGAACTCGGTGTGGCCGTGGAAAATCAGCCTTTACGCCGCCTGCATGGACATCCCCTTGCTGTTAATCGGCACGCTGATTTTAGGCCCGCGCTTCGGCGTCAAGACCATCCTGTCCACGTTCGTGATTTTGGGCGGCGTATGGGCGATTGAAAGCGTATGGGGCTACGACCCGCTCATTCACAACGGCATTTTGAGCGAAGCCGATTTGGCCTCCGTGCCCGACGCCATGAAGGGTTTGCTGGTCTATCCCGCCCAGGAAGGCCATCTGCCGCTGTATTTCGTGCCCGACTATTTCCTGAACACGTTGGTGGCCGGATTGATTTACGGAGCGGCCATCGGCATTATCTTCCGCGCGGGCGCCACGTCCGGCGGCAGCGACATCGTTTCGATGATTCTCAACAAATACACGCGCATCCCCCTGGGTACGCTGGTGATTATCGTCGATACCTGCATCACGCTCTCCACGCTGGTGGCCTTCGGCGAACTGCGGTTGCCGTTCTACTCCATCATGGTGATTGTGATTGAAGGCTGGATGATCAACTGGATTATGGCGTTGGACTTCAAAAAGAAGAAGACCGAAGAAGCGGCGGCCTAAACAGGGCTTAAGCGGAAAACGAAAACTTAATTTTTTTATAAACCTTATAAAACACAAAACAATGGAAAACTTAATGCAGAAAATCAACGAGCAGCTGGAAGCTTTCACGACGAACGCCGCCGCTTTGACCGAAAAAGGCAACAAGGCCGCCGGTGCGCGCGCCCGCAAGGCTTCCTTGGAACTGACCAAGTTGTTCAAAGAATTCCGCAGCCAGAGCATCGCCGACAGCAAGAAATAATCGGGATTTTCAGGCTATTGAAAAGCGGCGGCCGGTTTCGGTCGTCGCTTTTTTTATGGCGTGACCCGACGGGAGGGATGCGGAGGCGGCGATGTGACCGAATGGCAGGTTTCTTGTTAATATAGGCGATTTGCACTAAATTTGCAGATATATCGTCTATATGGATTTAGGTGGCTTGATAAAAAGACTTTCGCGTGGCAACCGGCTGCGATTGTGCCTCGTCATGGGCTTGGCCCTGACGCTGACGGCCTGTCTGAGCCCGGAAGAGAAGTGCCTGAACACGATGCGGGAAGCCGTCTATGCGGACGACTTCGCCAAAGGGCTTGCCACGGCCGACGCCTTTTACCGCAAACACGCCGTGGAAACGGAGCACCCGTCCGAACAGGCTATGGCCCTGCGTTGGGAAATCAGCGCCTACACGCGCCTATGCCTGCTGATGACCGGCGA
>CAMXAS010000118.1 GCA_947179195.1 uncultured Bacteroidales bacterium | reverse complement strand
CGATACAGCAGTTTCATCCGCTGTCAAAATACAAGGCCTGATTTTTTTTTCGTTGGGTTTTCATTTGTTTTGATTAACTTTGTATTTTCCATATGAAAATGGGGAATAGGATGACGAAAGATGAACTCCGTCAACGGATGAGGACGTTGAAGAAACAATACGGCGCCGAAGCTTTGGAACGGCTGTCCGTACCGGTCATGGCGCAGGTGGCGGCGCACGCCTGGTTTCAGGCCGCGCGTACCGTCATGGTGTATCATGCGTTGAAAGACGAGGTGCGCACGCAGGATTTCATCGAACAATGGCATTTGGAAAAGGACATCTGGCTGCCGGTCGTCGATGGGGAGGATATCCGGCTTAAACGCTACGAGGGGGCCGCGCGTCTGCGGGACGGCGCGCTCCGGGTGCAGGAACCGGATACCGACGAATATCAGGAAGACTACGGTAAGATAGACCTGGTCATCGTGCCGGGCGTAGCGTTCGACGCGGCAGGCTATCGGCTTGGCCGCGGCAAGGGCTTTTACGACCGCTTCCTGCCCAAGGTCAAGGCACCTAAAATGGGCATCTGCTTTCCGTTCCAGTTTGTGGACGCGGTGCCGCACGACGCCTGGGACGTGCCGATGGATGCCGTTTTGCATTAAACAGACACGAAAATCAAACACACGATAACGATGAGAAGACAATGGATGAAAATGGCCGTCGCCGCCTTCGGATTGGCGGTTTTGTCGGGCGGATGCTGCAAGCAGGCGTCCATCAACGTGGAAATCGAAGGCCTGCCGGACGGGCCGGTCTATGTGCATTATGCACCGGTTTCGGATCTGTCGGCCGTTACGGACGATACGATGCAGGCCGAGAACGGGAAGTTCGTGTTCTGCCCGGTTTTTGACGGGGAACCGATAGAAATCCGCTTGGAACCGGCTTCGGATTTGCGGGCCAACCGTCGGGGCCGTCTTACGGTGCCGCTGAGCCATCAAATCCGTTTTTGGATGCAGCCGGGCGAGAAAGTGCGTCTGCGCGGCGTTTACGAAGACGGTTATCTGAGTTATATGTTGCGCGGCACGCAGGATTTGGAGGCGCAGGCCGACTTGCGCGAAAGCATGGAGGAAATGTTGCGCGACTACAGCCTGTTGGCCGTCCGTGTGGACAGCCTTTACGGTTTGGGCGTGGAGAATATAGACGAATCCTATATGGATAGCCTTTATGCCGAACAGACGGCGCGTCTGGAACGCTTGCGCGAAGCCGAACGGCAATATATCCGCACGCATCCGGGCAATCTGCTGGCGGGGCTCTACCTGTTGGAACAACGGGAAGCCGATGCGTTCTTGGAATGCGAGGGTTTGCTGAAGGCGGAAGTGCGGGAAGGCCTGCTGAAAAAACGGATTGATGATGCCAAGGTGTATTTCGAACGCCGCAAACAGCAGGAAGCCAACGCGGCCGCGTTGGTGCAGGACGCCATTGCGCCGGACTTCACGCTGACGGATATCCACGGCAAGCCCGTCACGTTGTCCGACTATGCCAACCGCTATGTCGTGCTGGATTTTTGGGGCACCTGGTGCCCGTGGTGCATCAAGGGGATGCCGGAGATGAAACGCTATTACGGCAAGTATCAGCGTAAGGTGACGTTTATCGGCATCGCGTGCTATGACCGTTTGGACAAGGTGCAGTCGCTCGTCGAAAAGGAACGCCTGCCGTGGGTTTCGGTCATGAACGGCGAAGGGGACAACGACATATCGTTCCGCTATGGCGTGAGCGGTTATCCGACCAAGGTGATTCTCAAGCCCGGCCTGAAAGTGGAACGGGTATTCATGGGCGAAGATCCGGAATTTTACGAAACGCTGGATGCGTTGTTGAAATAAACGTCCGTTTGCCACGGACTGCAGACGGTCAGGCGGTATAGCCGGTTCCCGTAAGACACCAAGCGGGAATAGAAATAGAGCGTGCGGGCTTCGTAGGAGGCCCGCACTTTTGTTAAGCGGGGCAGACCGGCGGGGTCTGTCGCCGGGGTGTCGTCCGCGTCCGTATCGTCGAATTGCAGCCTATGGCGGGAAAGGCCTTGGCTCAGGCCGCAGCCGATATATTTATACAGACTTTCCTTGCAAGTCCACAGCAGGATGAACGTCTTGGGCCGCGCTTCAACCGGTTGGGCGTTGAGGAACGCCTGTTCTTCGGGGCTGAAGAAGCGTTGCGACAGTTCTTCCCAACGGCGGCCGTCATGGCCTTCGAGGTCGATGCCGACGGGCGCGTCACTGATGGCCAAGGCCGCGCCTGCGCCGCTGTGCGACAGGTTGAAATGGAGCGGGAAGGCGTCGCCGAACGAGGGTTTGCCGTGGACGCCGGTCTGCACGGGCGGCAAGGCGCCGAGGCCGTGGGCGGCGCAGGCCGCTTCCAGGTGCGCTTGCGCCCAGGCGTGGGCGGCCGTCCGCAACGTGTCGGGGCGCGGCCGTTCCATAGGGATGCCTTCGAAAAAGTTGAGGTATATATCAAGCGTCCGTTCGGGCAGCATGGTCGTCCGTATTTTGGAAATAGTCGAATACCAGTTTGGCCTTGGCCGCGCCGATGGCTTCCGTCAGGTCAGCGAGCGGGGCGTTTCGGATTTGCTTGACCGACTTGAACCGTCTCAATAGCGTTTGCGCCGTTTCCGTGCCGATGCCCTTGATTTCGGTCAGTTCGGTCTTGACCACGCCCTTGACGTGGCGTTTGCGGTAGTGCGTGATGCCGAAGCGGTGCGCCTCGTCGCGCAACAGCTGGATGTGTTTGAGCACCTCCGATTTCTTGTCGAGCAAGAGCGGATACGGGTCGCCCACCTTATACAGTTCTTCCAGATTCTCTGCGATGCCGATTAGGAAAATGCGGCGTTCCAATCTCAAACGGCACAAGACCTTGTAGGCGGAACTCAATTGGCCTTTGCCGCCATCCACAATTAACAGCTGCGGCAACGGCTGGTTCTCGCGCAACAGGCGGCTGTAACGCCGTTCGATGACTTCTTCCATCGAGGCGTAGTCGTCGGGGCCTTCCACCGTGCGGACGAGGAAATGCCGGTAGTCCCGTTTGGAGAGCTTGCCGTCTTTGCTCACGGTCATGGCCGACACGGGATATTCGCCCAGCATATTCGAGTTGTCGAAGCATTCGATATGTGCCGGCGGCTCGCTCATGCCCAGCGTTTTCTGCATCTCGGCCAACAGCCGCTTGCGGTGCCGGTCGGGATCGACCAAATCCAGCCGCCGGCTTTTCTCCAAGATGAAATAGTCGATGTTGCGGGCCGAGAGTTCGAGCAGTTTCTTGCCGTCGCCGCCTTTAGGCACCGTGATTTTGAGGTCGGGCATATCCCATTCGGGTTCAAACGGCAGAAAGACCTCGGTGGCCGTGGAGGCGTAACGGTTGCGGAAGTCCACGAGCACGCCTTGCCAAAGGTCTTGCGGCGTCTCGTCCAGCTTCTTGCGTATCTCCACCGTATGCGCCTGCACCATCAAGCCATCCACAATGCGCATATAGTTGAAATAGAGATAGTCGTCTTTCTCCTTGACTTGCAGCACGTCCGCATCCGACAGCTTGTCGCTCACCACGGCCGAACGGCTTTGGTATTGCTCCAGCAGTTGCCATTTCTCCTTGTATTGCTGCGCCGTCTTGAAGTCCTGCCGCTGCGCCGCGTCGAGCATCTTCTCTTTCAGGCTTTGCAATATCGGCTTGATATGGCCGCGCAGCAGGTTCTTGATTTGGTCCGTCTGCTCGTCGTAAGCCGCGTGGCTCTGCAAGCCCTGGCAGGGGCCCGCGCAACGTTTCATTTGATATTGCAGGCAGAGTTTGACCTTGCCGGCGGCCACCACGCTGTCCGAGAGCCGGTGACGGCACGTGCGGAGCGGAAACATATCGTGGATGAGGTCGAGCAGCGTGTGCATCATGCGCACCGAGGCGTAGGGCCCGAAATACGTGCCTTGTCCCGGCAGGTAGCGGCGGGTCGGGAACAGCCGCGGATAGGGTTCGTTGGTCAGGCACAGCCAAGGATACGTCTTGTCGTCCTTGAGCATGATGTTGTAGTGCGGCTGATGCTCCTTGATGAGGTTGTTTTCGAGCAGGAGCGCGTCGAACTCGGTATTGACGACGATATATTCCAGCCGTGCCACGCGGCGCACCAAGGCCAGCACCTTGCCCGTCTGCTCCTTGTTGAAGTACGAATTGACGCGGCGTTTGAGGTTCTTGGCCTTGCCCACGTATATCAGTTCCCCTTCGGCGGAGAAATACTGATATACGCCCGGAGAATCGGGCAACAGCGTCAGCGTCG
This sequence comes from uncultured Bacteroidales bacterium, assembly GCA_947179195.1. GTDB lineage: Bacteria > Bacteroidota > Bacteroidia > Bacteroidales > P3 > CAMXAS01. The sequence goes on along the minus strand of CAMXAS010000118.1, from coordinate 335 downwards.
TCTTGATATCGGCGGGCGGTGTGACAATCATGCGGGTGGGGAATTGTCCGGTTAGGCTTTCGGTTGACGGATATAGTGCGGCATTTCGAACGGAATGACCATCGAGAATTCGACCAAGCCTTTGAACACGCCGTTTTCGTACCAGGGCGTTTGGTAAATCAGTTTCTTGACCCCGTTTTTCTCAATCGTGTAGGCGTTGGTCTGCGGCTCTTTCAGCATCCCGGCCAATTTGCTCTTGGCCGGTTCAGGATGGCAGTCCAGCACGTTCTTGCCGATGAGGGCCGGCATACCGGGTTTGAGGTTCACTTTTTCGGAAGCCTCGTTCATCTCGAGGA
>CAMXAS010000117.1 GCA_947179195.1 uncultured Bacteroidales bacterium | reverse complement strand
GCCCGTGACGTTCGCGGCTCGCCGTGATTTCCTTGGGGCTGAGCCCCTGCCGGTTGTATTCGACTTCCATAAACTTACCTTATAAAATGCGCCGACGGACTATTTCAACTGACGGAGCAACATACCCTCCGCCACCAGGCCGGCGCCTTTCTTTCTGAACATCGTGCCGTTGAGGTTGGCGTCCACCGCTTCCTCCTCGGCCGCCATAAAGCGGTTGTCCCAAATCCACCCTTTGACCGGCTTAACCACAGCCGTGCGCTGGTAGGAAACCCGCCCGTCTTCGTCCATGCGCTGTTCCAGCACCTCGAACTTGGTACCCGGTTTGACGCCTTCCTTCAAGCCCACCTGTGCCCAAATGGCCGCGCCGTCAATGGCCGTAATCGGCGTCTTGACCTTAAACACCTCGTATTTTTTCTGCAGGGCGGCGATATTCTTGTCCAAGGCCCGCGCGCAGACCTTGCGGATGACATCGTTGTTATTTTGCAGGCCGCGCAACACGGTTTTATCGCTCTTGACCTTATACGACCCGATATAATCGAACGCGAACAGGCCGTTTTCGCCGTTTATGCCGTCGAACAAAGCCTTGCGCCGCGCGATTTCTTCCGGCGCGTAAGTGGTATCGCACCAAAAGTCGTTGTAGAACACGGCGGCGATGGAGTCGTTCCAACGCAGGCGGTAGAGATGGGACGTGACCTTGACCGTGAAGCCCGCAATGGCGTCGGATATGGCGGCGCCGAGAACGGCCAGTTCCGTGGCCGCCGCGCCCGCTTCAGCCGCCTCCGTATCGCCGCTTGCCGCGCTGGCTACGGTTGTGGCGGCGGCTACCACCGCAAGGCTTGAGAAAATAAGCGAGGCGATGGCCGCGTTCTTCTCTTTATCTACATAAATGATGTCGTTGATGAGCAGGAACGAGTTTTCAATCAAATCCTCGCCGGCGTCGGCGATAATCGCCAGCCCGCGTTGCGTGAGCAGGGCTTCCCGTATGTCGGCCACGGAAGCGTTGTAGTTGCCGCGCTTCGCAATGAGGTCGAGGTCGAACGTGCCGGTTTTAGGATTGCGGTCAAACCATTTGGCCACCGTCTTTTTAGCGGCGTTTGACGAATGGATGAACCGCCACATATGCTCTGTCGTAAGCCGTCGCTCCTTCGCGGAACATATGATATAGCGGGCGGGCAGGTTGTTGTCCTCATATTTGTCGGGTACCGGCAACTGGATGAACACCGAGTCGATTTGCGCCCCGTACCGTTGGGACGGATGCGCGCCCAATACCGTATAGAGCGAACTGCGCTTGTAGGGTTGCGTCTGTGCCTGCGCCTGCGAGGCGAAGCCCACCCACAAGGCCGCCAAAAAGAGAATGGTATGGAATCTGCTCATGGCGTTTACCGGCACCAGCCCATGACGTAGGAAGTCGGTTGCTGTCCGCGGCCGTAAGCCACGCCTATGGCGCGGGCGGCCTCGATGCGTTGGCTTTCCAAATTCACGCCATCCTGCCATTTTTTCATTTCAAACTTCCAGTCGTCCAACACCTTGCCCTTGATTTCGGTATAAAGCGCCTGCGCCTCACCGTAGCAAGCGGCATCGGGATAAATCAGACTCATATATACGCCGGCCTTCTGCGCGCCCGCGCTGTTCTGTTCGGCCGCCCAAGCCGCCTTGGCCAAGGCCAGGTTCACCTCGCAGAGATAGTCGGTATATTGCTGGAAAATCGCGGCCGTCGCGTCCAAAGCCTTGTCGTAGCAGTCGCCCGCCGCATCGGGGATGGACGTGAGCAGATACAGTGCTTCCTCGTATTTCTTCTGAACGGCCAGGCTCTGCGCCTGTTTGATGATGTTGTCGCACTGGGCGCGGTAATAGTCGATGATTTTATCCTTGCCCTTCCGTACGAAAGCCGCCACCGGCTCGGCGTGCGGGTTCAGGTTCTTGACCGCGTTGATGAACGCCTTGCTCTCGTTCGTACCCACGCCCTTGGCGTTAATCGTCGTGGTGGCGAAAATCTTTTGGTCGAAATAGTCGGCGATATAGAGCGTTATTTCCATATTTTCGGCTATCTGCGCGGGCGGGCCCGGCACGATGTCGCGCGTGGCCAAGCCCAGACGCGCCGTGATGAAAAAGCGGCTGAAGCCCTCGAACGCCCCCACGCCGTTGGCCGTGATGGTCTGCGCGAGTTTGTTGGAGAGGTAGCGGGCGGCGTCGGTCGGAATCTCTTCCGCGTCGTCCAGCAAAACGGACAGCACAATGCCGTATTCGTTATTGTCGGCGGTTGCCTGGGTCGCGGCGGCCTGCGTCGCACCCGAAACGGCATCCGGCTGCGTTTGCGCGCAGACCATGCCACCGAACCACAAAGTCAGTCCTATAACAATCAGGGTTTTATTCAAGCTTCTCATAATATATGCGGTTTTTTATTTGCGGATTTTTGTTTAGGCCATCCCTATTTTTCTCCCAATACGAGGACGGCATTGCCTAACCCGCGGTTCATCACCTTGGAGTCGATTTTATAGGGTTCCTTGCGCAGGAAACTCCGCAATCCGCGCACGAAGTTTTCGGTATCCATCGGCATACCGTCGGCCTTGTAGAGCGGAATGCGCACCTGTTCGTACTGGATGCGCGTTTCCGAAGATGCGCTTTTGCTGAAGCGGTGTTCCACCGTATTGTCGTACATCCATTTGTCGATGATTTCGCTCAGCTCGTAGTCGCCGAATTCCGTTTCGAGGTCAAGGCCCGACCCGTTGTCGAACACGCGGATGCCCACCGTTACCTCGCGGCCGTTGGCGAACAGGTCGTCGAAATACTGTTGCAGACGCGCCGTAAAGTTATCCATATTGGCCAAAACGGCTTCTTCGAGCAATACCGGCAGGTCGGCCGTCATCGAAGGCGCCCCCGTGCCCTGCGCGCCCGCAATCTGCTTGTCGGTATAGGCGTCCAAGCCTTGCAGGTTGTAAGTCACCGACTTTTTGGGCCCTTGCACGTTGACGCTCCACGTCAGCTGCAGGATGATGTCGGCCTGGGCCGTGCGTTTGAGGCGGTCGAGCGGCGTTTCGGCCAACTCCGCGCCCGAAGTCTTGCTCGCGGTCATGGCGTCTTCGGCCATGCTCTGTTCGATGGAACGCAGCGCGCTTTCAAGGTTCTTGAGCGGGAAGCCGCGGTCGGCCATCAGCGTGTTGATTTTGCTGATAACCATAATCAGGTTGGGGTCGGTCTGCAAAGCCCGCTTGTAGTCGGGAATCAGCACTTCGGTGCCCTGGTTGTCGTAGGCCGTCATATAGCCGTTCTGCGTGCACCATACATCGCTCGGCACCACCATGAGCGTCGGCTTCTTGGCCTGCGCCATCAGCGCGGAGCAACCGCCCAGCAGGATGGCGGTCAGCAATATCAGTAATCTTTTCATAGCCTTTTAGATTTCAGGTTTATTTTAAAATGCCGTCCGCGCGGAGTTTATCCACCAGCCGGTCGTAGAGCACACGCACGGTTACGCCGTACTTGATTTCGTCTTCGGTGCGTTCGCGGTGAAACGTTGAAACCCGTTTGTCCTTGTAATTCACGTAGTGTTCAAACTCGCCCCCGTCGGCGAAAAAGCGGTTGAAATAATCGCGGTATTTCTCTTCCGCATTCACTTCCATCAAGACAGGCTTTATCTCGCATTCGGATTTCCCTTTCGAGATGCCTTTGAAAATCACGTCGCGCACCGCGTTCTTACGGGCCTGCGCCAACGCATCCACCTGGTTGCGACCGATGCCCCAGGCCCGCAGCGTGTAGGAACCGTCCAACTCGCTACCGAGGCATTCGGTTTGATACGTGTAGTAACCGCCGAGGTTCTTCGATTGGTTGCAGGCGGCAAACGTCAGGCAGATGCCGAGGCCCGTCAACAGAACCCCAATGAATTTCTTGATATTCATCGCTGTATATATTTATGGACGGATTAGAATCCGGAGCCGAGCCCCTTGATGATGCCGGCCGATTCCAAATCGCGCCGCAGTTGGTCTTTGGCCACCGAAACCGTTACGCCCACCTTATATCCTTTTTCAGTTTGACCCGTTCGGGCGTTCCCGTCGCGACGGCGTATTTGCGGAAATCGCCGCCGTTGCTGCTGAAAAATTTGGCGAAGAAGTCGCGCTGCTCGTTCTGCACGTTGGGCGTGGAAATCAACGCGCGTTGCGAAGGACAGCCGCCGGGTTGGCCCGTAATGCCTTTGAACAGCACCCCGTGCACGGCGTTTTTAAGGCTTTGTTCGGCCGCCAAATCCGCCTTTTTGGAGTAGCTCCATACCTTGACCAAATAGGTGCCGTCCGCACCCGTGCCGGCGCATTCGATTTCGTACCGCCAGTTGTCCGTGTCCTTGTCGGCTTTCTTCTGTTTGTTGCCGGCGGAAACGGTGGTGCAGCAGCCCAAGGCCAGCACGAACAACACCGTTTGGAATATTTTAGTGCTTTTCATAATATTTTGATTTACGAACTGATTTTATGCGAAAAACAACAGGAATACGCCCGCGCCCACAAAGTAGGCCAGCAATATCCAAGGCGTAAACTTCTTTAAATAGTAGGTGAACGGGATTTTTTCCAAACCCATGGCCGTGATGCCGGAGGCCGAGCCGATGATGAGCAAGCTACCGCCCGTTA
>CAMXAS010000116.1 GCA_947179195.1 uncultured Bacteroidales bacterium | reverse complement strand
GTGTAGAGGAAAGGCGTCTGATCGCTGGCGAAACCGTCGGAAATACCGCCCAAATAATGCGCCGTGTAAGGAAAGGCGTTTGGGCACTATGGAAACCATCGGAACTACCACCGAGATAATGCTCCGTGCGGAGGAACGGGCTACCGGCACTGCTGAAACCGTCCGCAAAACCGCCGAGATACTGCTCCGTACGGAGGAACGGGCTCTGCTTACTATGCCAACCGTCACCGAAACCGCCCACATACTGGCCCTTTATTTCGGGCTTCATTTGGGCCGACATATGGCCGTCGCCGAAACCGCCCACCGTATGGGGACGTACCTGCACTTCGTTGAGTACCGTCTTGGCCATCTCGACGCCGCCGCCGAAACCGCCGACATAGGGCCAGGGGCTGTCCGTTTCCTCGTCACCGGCACCGGCCACCGCCTCGGGCGCGGGCGCAGGCATCTCCGGCACCGCAGCCAACGCATATTCAGCGGGGCTCTCCATAGCCGCTTCCGCCACAGCCGAAGCTTCGGCCGCACGGTTGGCCATCAGGATACGGGCGGCTTCCTCCACACGCGCACGCGTATAATAGGACACAGGCGCAAAAGACGACGTCCTTGACAGCGTAAACGCCGCCAAAGCCACCGTCAACGCGGAGCAAATCCCGACCAGCAAGGTCAGGCTCAAACGCCGTATGGTTTGCCGCCTATCCATTCAGTTCTTATTCGGTTGTTTCCCCTTCTTTTTCCGTTTCTTCCGTTTTCTCTTCTTCCAAATCATCGCCCGGCAACGGCACGCCGCTCGGGTCGGTTATCAACAGGCCGACCGCCGTACGCGCCCCACGGAAGCCGTAGGCCGGGTTCCGCGCCGCATCGTTGAGTTCGGCATACTGCCGGTTGGAGATTTGAAAACCCCGGAGACCGCCGCCGGCCGCACCCGGCCAACCCGGCACATCGGCCGCGCCCATCATCGACACCAAGCCGTCGCCGTGGTTGGGCACGAACGAACGGCCCACGGCCGTAGAGACATTGACGCAACGCTCCCAAAGGTTATCGCTCATATTCATAACGCCGTAATACGCACCGCCCGACTCGTAACGCGTCGTGGAGTCTTTGGCGAAGGCCCCCACGCGCATAACCCAAGGCGCCTTGGCCGTTTCAAGGTAGTTGGCCGTGGCTAAGGCCGCCTCTTCGTTGGCTAAACCCGCATTTTTGAACGGGTTGGTAGCCGGCACCGGCACCCCGTTGCGTTCACCCCATGCGTATTCGCCGCGCATCACACGTTTGTGGCCGCGGCAGGCCTTTTCAAATTCCAGTTCCGTTATCGGCCGCAAAGCCGACCAGTCGAGGTAGGCCAAGCCGTCGTCCCAGCTGAGGAAGTTACAGGCGATGTTGCCGCCGTTGCTTTCCCTATCCCAATTGGCACCGCTTATGCTGTGGCCGTAGATGGCCGCCACCGTGGCGATGGCACCCGTGCGCACCCGGATATAGTTGCGGTAGGTGGAAGGATTGGTATAACTGCCGAAGGCCATGGCCCAACTGTTGTCGGCCGCCTTGGGACTTACCGGCACGCGCGCCGTCTGCTGCTCCTGCGACAGCGTATTGAGGAAATCGACGTAAGCATGCTGGGAAATCTCATGCTTCATAAGGTAGAACGCATTGTAGCCGTTGGGATAGGCATCCGGAATGGGCTCCCCTTTGAACGTATAACCCGTGGCGCCCAAAATGACGCCCATTTCCTGCACCGCCTGGCCCGTGCCCACGCTAAAATCCTTGCCAATCAGGCGCAACGTATTGGTGGAGACGCCGTCGCCCGCAATGAACTTGTTGGTGGGGATATAAACCATTTCGATGGCGAACACGCTGACGATAATCGAATCCTTGGGCAGGAAGCCGTGGTCGGTGTAATTGAACTTGACGTTGATGCCCTGGATTTCGTTGGGGCCGGCGCCCGCATCGCGCCGATAGATGAAAAAACCCGGGCAACGCGGCGCGCCCATGATTTTCTCGACCGGGAACGCCATGCGCATGGGCACGTTGGCCGTGGCATAGGTATGCGCCTCGGGGTCGGCATCGAGGTAAAGGTGGCTCCATACACCCGCATCGCCCTGGTAGGCCTTGATAAAGACCCAGGCGGCGTCCCAGTTGCCACGCATGTTGTCTTTCCACGAGTGTTCCCACATAAGGTCGAACTGCACGTGGGCCGTGCCGTCACCGCTATGCTCCACCACCTTGGGGCTGAGCACCGTGATGTTGTTGGCCTTGACGGCCGAAAAACACCAAACGGACAGCCACAAGACCATCCACAGGCTTATTTTCCCAATCCGAAATGCACCTTTTTCCAACGTCATACGTCGTTACAGGTTTTCTTATTCCCTATATTATAAGGTATCCAGCCAAGCTGCGGGACGGAACCGAATATCCGACAACCGCCCCGCGCTGACCAATCGTATCTATTGTTTACTTCTTAGCATTAGCCGTACGCACGCAACGGATGCCCGACATGAAAGAAGCATATTCGCGCGTCGTACCGGCCACCGCATGGTTGACCAAAGCCCGTGATGAAACCATACCAGCCAAAAGATTTTCACCACACACTACGTTCTTATTCCAATAAGCCCAAGAGTGCGTACCATTAACCCCTGTACCATAACCAGTCCATCCGGTATTACCAGACGGGAATACCATACCGCGCGGAATATAATAATTCGCCGTTGCATTCATGGCCCAACCCGTTACATCGGCATTACCGTTGGGCAAGAGCTGACCATCGCCATGAACGCCAACAAACGAACGGCCCAAAATACCCGTGCTCGTATTACCCACGCTGATGCAGAGTTCGGAGCAGTTGTCGCTCATATTCATCACACCCCAATAGGTGGCGCCGGCTGCAGCCCGCGTGGAAGTGGAGTCGGCGAAACAGCCCACCCGCAAAGGTGCCGAATAGTAATACGTAATCCACCTTGTCCACCAACTGCTACCATCTGAAGCTGAATACAATCCATGAGTAGCACCGCAATTATAGTCATCCGCAACAACTTCATTCCCTCTATTGGGATTTTGTATATTAGACGAATAACTCAAATAATTATTATTTCCACCAAAAGTCCAATTAAAATAGGTTTTAGTTACCGAGCCCCATGCATACTCATCGCTGACGACCGGACGATTGCCCCGGCAAGCCTTCTCGTATTCCATCTCGGTCATCGGCCGTAGCCCCGCAAAGTCAGCATAGGCCAAGAGGTCGTACATCGACACGAAGTTGCAGGCCAAATCCTGCCCGTCTATACTCAACGAGCACGTATCAGTTACGCCCTCGGCTATCGTCCGCGTTACCTTAATCGTTTCATTCCAATTGGCCGCAGGCGAATCTGCGTTAGCATTGTTGCTGGCATCCACGCCGAACGTCACGGTCGGGGCGCGTTGCGAGACCTCTATATAATGTCGGTAAGCAATCAGAGCGTTCGCATTACCATTCCAAATGGAGCCACCTTTAGCAATGTTGGCCAACACGCCTTGAATACGCCCATCCTGTTGGCCTTGGTTCAACGTATTCAAAAAGTCGGCATAGGCCTCCTGTGTCAGCTCGTACTTCATAATATAGAACGCCTGATAGCCCTTGGGAAAGTCCGCCGCCAACGTACCGGCCGCTATACCCGATGTACTCCAAAGTGTGGTATCCATCACATTATTGGCTATCGTAATGGGACCTTCCGAAGTCACATAGAAAGGCGTACCGAACGTAGCCGCATTGGATGTAAACGAAGCCACTTGCGAAGCGGCCGTACCTAGACCTCCCAAATAGAATGCTCCCTTAGGCACATAGACCATCTCCACCGCAAACACCTTGACCACGAGATCATCGTCGTATGCAAAACCTTGATCGGCATAGTTCCACAACAACGAAACACCCGGTACGACGACATTACCAGCCCCGAGGCTATCCTTACGATAGAGGAAAATCCCCACATTGCCAATCGCCGAATCCTCTTCCGGGTCAATGTGCCACTTCTTATAAACCACCGACTTACCCAACTCATAGGTCATCGGGTATTTTTTCTTTTGACCGTCGCGGCTTGTAACCAAATAACTGCCCAAAGCCGTATTACCCGCCGTATGGCCCGTATCTTCCAGATAGACATGGTTCCATTGGTCACCGTCCCAACACTTGACGTAAATCCAGGCTGCATCATAGTTGGCCGGCTTGGAGGAACGCCAACTGTTGTCCCAAGCCACCGTAAACGTAATGGCCGCAATCTTGTTGTTCTTCTTCGCAATCTGCGGCGTACCGACAATACGGATGTTGTTGGCCGACAACCCGAACGGGAACAGCAAAACCGTCGCCACCACAAGGGTCATCCAGCGCACTAATCTACTCGTTTTCATAGTCTGTTGCTATTAGTTAGTTTTATTTACTTAATTATTATTATTCAGCGGCTTAACAATATATATATGCGAAGCCGTTCTATTATTCAAGCCTACAAATTTACAAACTTTTAAAATATTTTCATAGTTTTTAACAAATTTTCAACATGCCGTTTTCACATTTGTTGATTTCTTTTCGGACTCACCTCAAAAACACAAAGCGAAATACCTCAAAAACACAAAGCGAAATACCTCAAAAACACAAAGCGAAATACCTCAAAA
>CAMXAS010000115.1 GCA_947179195.1 uncultured Bacteroidales bacterium | reverse complement strand
ACCTCGCAGGCAGTCGCCCCGCCCCCTCCGCCCCCCAGCCAGGGGTCTCCGGCAAGCGAAGGGGTAGAGGACGACGTTGAAATCGAAGACAACGACGTAAGTTTCGACGTGGAAGCCGACGAACAGACGGCGGTGGAACCCGTAGAAGTGGTCATGGTGGCTGAAGAAGTCGTCGAAGAAGAGGAAATCTTCCAAATCGTTGAGGAAAGCCCCGGCTTCCCCGGCGGTGAAGAAGCCCTGCACGAATTCATCCGCAAGAACCTTTCCTACCCCGTAGCGGCGCAGGAAAGCGGTATTCAGGGCCGTGTTTACGTGGGCTTCGTGGTAGAGAAAGACGGTAGCGTTACGGACGTACAGATTTTGAGAGGTATCGGCGGCGGTTGCGACGAAGCGGCTATCCGCGTCGTGAAGGCCCTCCCGAAATGGACGCCCGGTAAACAGCGTGGCCGTGCGGTACGTTGCCGCTATTCGATTCCTATCTCTTTCACGTTAGGTTAGACTATAGCAAGTTTTTCATAATGATAATGAGGCAGTCCTGCTTGCGGGGCTGCCTTTTTTGTAAACAGACAGATTGTTATGGAGCAATTCGGGATGGCGCTGTTGAGTCAGGTGCCGTTGCGGGAAACCATCAGCCATGCGTCGGAAATGGTATCGCAACTGCTTTTCGGCGAGACGTTCACCGTGCTTGAGAAATACACGCATTGGCTCAGAATCCGCACCGATGCGGACGGCTACGAAGCTTGGGTCGATAGCAAGCAAATCCAACTTATTCCAAAAGAACAGCACCAACTGTGGGTATCGGACACGCAGGCCGCCTTTACGCTTACCCCCTACAACCGCATCCAACGCACGGGCGACCTCTCGCAGTTCCCCGTCGGCATGGGATGCCGCCTGCCGGTTTTGGAAAACGGTATCTTCCAAACGTCCGAGACGGGTTTCAGTTCATTGGAGGCCTTGATGACGGCAGAAAAGCGACAGGCCCTTACGGAAACGGAACGCCGCGAAGCCCTGCTGAAATCGGCCGCCCAATGGCTCAATACACCCTACCTATGGGGCGGCAAATCCATCTTCGGCACCGACTGTTCGGGCTTCACGCAGACGCTCTATCGTATATACGGCATCCGACTGCCGCGCGACGCCAAAGACCAGGCGGGCGCCGGCGAAGCGGTCAACTTCCTCGACGAAGCCAAGCCCGCCGACTTACTGTTTTTCGACAACGAAAACGAACAGATCGTGCACGTAGGGATTTATATGGGCAACAACCGCATCATCCATGCCAGCGGCATGGTGCGTATCGACACGATCGACCATCAGGGTATATACCGTCAGGACACCAAGAATTACAGCCACAAACTGCGGCTTATTCGCCGGATGTTTTAGCGATTTTTTCGAAGAACGCGGCTTCGTCCACGATTTCCACGCCCAAGGCCAAGGCTTTCTTGCGCTTTTCGGGACCCATATTCTCGCCGGCCAACAGATAGTCCGTATTGCCGGTCACGCCGGACGCCACCTTGCCGCCATGGGCTTCGATAAGCCCTTTCATCTCGTCGCGCGAACGCGAGAACACGCCGCTGACCACCCATGTCGTACCCGACAGCACGCCATCCTGCACCGCCACGCTCCGTGTGGTCTCGAATTGCAGGCCGGCCGCTTTGAGCCGCGCGATGATGTCCAAATGCTCCGGCTTGGTGAAATAGTCCCGCACGCTCCGCGCGATAATCTCACCCACATCCGGCACCTGCAACAAATCTTCGACCGAAGCGGCCCTCAAGGCTTCGATATTGCCGAAATGGCGCGCGATGCTTTTGGCCGTCACCTCGCCCACATAGCGGATGCCCATGGCGAACAGCACCGTCTCGAACGGCTTGCGCTTGGAAGCCTCTATACCCGCCAATATATTGCGCACGCTGCGGTCGCGCAACGTCACGACGCGGCGGTTGCCGTTCTGCGCCTGGTCGCCGCCCTCCACGCCGTACAGCGCTTGATAATCCAACGCATAGAAATCGGCCACGTCCTTCAACAGCCCGCGTTCGTAAAGCACCTCCACCTTGCTTTCGCCAATCGTATTGATGTCCATGGCGCGCCGGGATATGAAATGCTCCAGCCTCCCCTTGATTTGCGGCGGACAATGGTCGTCGTTCGGACAATAGTAACCGGCCTCGCCATCCTTGCGCACCAAGGCGGCCCCGCATTCGGGGCAATGGGTGGCGAAACGGTAGGGCCCGCTATCCGGCTTTCGTTGCGACAGATCAATGCCCACAATCTTGGGGATAATCTCGCCGCCTTTCTCCACCAGCACGACATCGTCCTTGCGGAAATCCATTTTCTCCACGTTGTCGGCATTGTAGAGGGAAGCGCGCTTGACCACCGTACCGGCCAGGGTCACGGGTTCCAGATGCGCCACGGGCGTTACCGCCCCCGTCCGCCCCACTTGATAGCCGATATCCAACAAGCGGGTCTTGACCTGTTGCGCCTTGAACTTATAGGCGATGGCCCATCGCGGCGTCTTCACGGTTTCGCCCAAAACCGGCCACAGCCATTTCTGATTCACTTTGATGACAATGCCGTCTATGTCGAATGGCAATTCGGCCCGTTTCTTATCCCATTCGTCGATAAAGCCCCTGACCTCATCGAGGTTGGCGCATTCGCGGTAGAAAGAGCCGGTCTTGAAGCCCCATTCGGCGGCCTTCTCCAAGCAATGGAGATGGGTTTCGCGGGCATATTCGTCCGACAACAGGAAATAGAGGAAGCAATCGAGCTTACGTGAGGCCGTCTGCTTGGGGTCTAAAAGCTTGAGGCTGCCGGAGGCGGCGTTCCGCGGATTGGCGAACGGGGGTTCGCCCGCCTGCTCGCGCTTGGCGTTCAGGTCGTAGAAAACCTTGTGCGGCATGATGACCTCGCCCCGGATTTCAAACCGCGCCGGGTAATCGCTACCGGAGAGTTTCAGCGGGATGGAGCCTATCGTGCGGATATTGGCCGTCACATCGTCGCCCTGCTTGCCGTCGCCGCGCGTCACGGCCCGCGTCAACAGCCCGTTTTCATACAGGAGGCTGATGGAAACGCCGTCGTATTTCAACTCGCAGACATAGGTATAAGGTTCTTCCGTGCCGCGGCGCACCCGCGCGTCGAACTCCACCAAATCGTACTTGGTATAGGTATTGCCGAGCGACAGCATGGGCGTGGTATGCAACACCGTCGCAAACCCCTTGGCGGGCGAACCGCCCACGCGCTGCGTCGGGCTGTGCGGATGGACATAAGCCGGAAAGTCCCGCTCCAAACGGGCCAATTCCTCCAAAAGCATATCGAATTCGTAATCGCTCATCAGCGGATTGTCCAACACATAATAGGCATGGTTGGCCGCATTGAGTTTATCCGTCAATTCCGCGATACGGGCTTCAGCCCACGTGGGTTCCGGAGAGAACAAATCCATCGGTCCAAGTTTTAAAATGAGCGGCCTGAGCCGGCCAACTGTAATATTTCAATACGAACGCGCGCCCCTTGCGCCCCATTTCAGCCCTTAAAGCGGCATCGGACAGATAGCGGCGCACCGCCTCCACCAAGGCTTCCGGCACCCGGTCGTTGTCGAACGAGAGCGGTACGGCGCACACGGGGCAGTCTTCGAAGTCGCCCAAGCCGCGCACGGCTATTCCGGAGGCGATACACGGCAACTCGCAAGCCATGGCCTCCAACAGTTTGTTCTGCATCCCGGTACCCAAACGCATGGGCGCCACAAGCATCCGTCCCGACGCATAGGCTTCGCGCATATCCCTTATCCAACCCGTCACCGTCACGGTATCGGAGGCCAAACGGCGCACGACATAGGTGGGCGACGTGCCCGCCAGCAAGATACTGACAGGACGGCCATGCTGCGCCATGGCCGGTTGCAGACGCTGCACGAGGTATTCGGCGGCATCCTCGTTGGGCTGATAGCCCATGTTGCCGGCAAACACGATATCGAACACGCGGTCGGTAGGCGGCGGCACCGGCTTGAAATAATCGGTATCGACGCCGTTGCGCCATATTTTAACCCGCATCTGTTGCGTGTGGTCCAACGGCAAGGCGTCGCGGTCCTGTTCGGAGATAATCGTACAGAGGTCGTATCGCGCGAAAGCGTCGGTTTCGGCCCGCAACAGGGCGCGGTATTCGTAATGGAACAGCCACCGCTTCAAGCCGCGCGTCATCTGAGAGCGCTTATACATCCCATACGAGAGCACATCCAGATAATCAAGCACCTTGAAAACGGGTTTGTCAACCGTATAAGGCATCGTTCGCAGCAATTGGCTCAACAGCAAATCGGGCGACACCTGCGCGTAATAAGCGTCGAACCGCCGCTTGGCGCGCCGACTGTAAAAATAGGCGCACTGCAACGGCCAACCCTTGCGCCAAAACCGGAACACCTGAAACAGCCGGTTGAACCAACCGCCCGCCGCCCCGATGCAGATGGATGCGCAATAGGGCGTCAAAGCCTGTAGGTAGGCCGCCGGCACCGGCTTGGGGCTCAGACAGAACAGATGCAATTCGTATAAGGCCGAAAGGGCCTTGATCTGATGATAGGCCCGCAACCGGTCCCCTTTTTCCAACGGATAGGGGAAGCGCGACAGTACAACAAGCAGTTTCAACGGCAATAGTCTATCAGTTGGGCGGTTATTTTTTCGATGTT
>CAMXAS010000114.1 GCA_947179195.1 uncultured Bacteroidales bacterium | reverse complement strand
CTTGGCAGGCCACGGTGCGGCTGATGGTGAGGTAGGTGTATCTTTACGCCCGGCTGGCGCCGTGCGTGAAGATGAATGGCACTTGCTTTTGTCCGCGGTTTGTGTTATCTTTGCACCCTTTTAATAAACCTAAAATTATACAAAAATGCCTGTAAGAATCAGATTACAAAGACATGGTAAGAAGGGCGCGCCCTTCTATCACATTGTCGTGGCGGATGGTCGTGCACCTCGTGATGGAAAATTTATCGAGAAGTTGGGCACGTATAATCCTATGGTACACCCGGCTCAGATTGAGTTGGATGTTGACAAAGCGGTGAAATGGATGCGCAACGGCGCGCAACCGTCCGACACCGCCCGTTCGTTGATGTCCGTCAAGGGCGCGATGCTCAAGCATCACCTGCTCCGTGGCGTGGACAAAGGCGCGATGACGTTGGAACAGGCCGAAGCCAAATTCCAGGCTTGGCTGAGCGACAAGGAACAACGCATCCAGAAACAGAGAGACGAAAAGGTTTCGAAACGCAACGCCGGCATGAAGGAACGTCTGGCGGCCGAAGCCAAGATTAAGGAAGCCCGTGCGGAAGCCGTCGCCAAGAAGAAGGCCGACGCTTTGGCTCAGGTAGAAGCGCAGAAAGCGGAGGCGACTGCCGAAGCCGCTGCGGAAGAAGCCCCGGCCGAAGCTCCTGCTACGGAAGAAGCGGCGCCCGCGGCCGAATAAGTTTCGGTTCGGGACAACGGAAAGGAGCATCTGTGCAAGCGGGTGCTCCTTTTTTAGTATGATAAACCGGAGGTTATGAAGAGAGAATTGCAGATACGGTTCGGCGACATCGACCGCCTCGGTCATGTCAACAATGCCGTTTACGCCCAGTTTTTCGACATCGGGCGCGTGGAGTTCCTGCAACGGTATATGCCCGGCTTGCGCTTCGACGGCAGGACGCTCGTTTTGGTGCATTTGGAAACGGATTTCATCCGCCCCGTCTTTGAGCATGATAAGATTGCCGTAGAGACGTTTTTGGAAAAAATCGGCGGCAAGAGCGTGACGATGATACAGGTAATCCGCGACGAGGCCGGCGTGCTGCGCGCGCGTTGCCGCAGCGTGCTTTCGACGTTGGATATGGCGCAGGGCGGTTCGTTCCCGATGCCGGCCGATTGGCGCGCGATGCTGGAACGGGCGGAGTTTATGCCGGAAGATAACAACGAATTATCAAAATAGCGGAATCATGCCGAATAAAGCGGATTGTTTTTTCTTGGGCTATATCGGGCGGACGTTCGGCTACGCGGGCGAACTCGTCGTATCGTTGGACGTGGACGACCCGACGCGCTACGCCGACTTGAAGTCGGTGCTGGTGGAAGTCAAGAGCGGCTTGGTGCCTTATTTCATAGAGGAAATCAAGATGCGCGACCGGGATGCGGTATGGCGTTTCGAGGGCGTGGGCACGGAGGAAGCGGCGCGGCTGGTGGGTTGCGAATTGTACCTGCCGCTGTCGGCCTTGCCGCCCCTGACCGGCAACCGCTTTTATTTCCACGAGGTGGTCGGCTTTACGGTGGAAGACCGCGAGGCCGGCGAAATCGGCACGTTGACGCGCGTTTACGACAACGGCCCGCAGCCGATTCTGTCGATTGAACACCCCGACGGCAAAGAGATTATGGTGCCGCTCATCGATGCGTTCCTGTTGGAGGTAGATAGGGCGCACCGGCGGCTGAAAATCGCCGCGCCGGAAGGTTTGATAGATTTTTATCTCGCGTAGGGTTTATTTTTACATTTCGTTTGGCTCTACTCTCAGTTTTCACTATCTTTGTAAGTTTGGCAAATAGTCGTTTCCATGACATTTGAAGAAATAGAAGTAGCCAATTGCGTCAAAATCTTGCAGACGGGTGGCACGTTGCTTTATCCGACCGATACGATATGGGGCATCGGATGCGATGCCACGCGCCGGGATTCGGTGTCGCAGGTCTATCGCATCAAGGCGCGGGATGAAGACCGGAGTTTCATCATTTTATTGAGCGATCCGGCCTTGCTGTCGCAGTATGTGGAAGAAGTGCCGCCTATGGCCTACGATTTGCTGGCATCCATGGAAGACAGCCCGTTGACGGTCATCTATCCCAAGGGGAAGAACTTGGCGGAAAACGTATTGGGGCGCGACGGCAGCATTGCGATACGGATTGTGCACAATGCGTTCTGCAAGGCGCTGTTGCAAGGCTTCGGCAAGCCGATTGTCTCCACGTCGGCCAACATTTCGGGCGAACCGTCGCCCATGTGTTTCTCGGCCATTTCGCCGCACATCGTTTCGGCGGTTGACCACGTGGCCGTGGTGCACGAAGACACGATTGCGGAAACCAAGCCGTCGCGCATCATCAAGCTGGAGGCCGACGGGATGTTTACAGTGGTAAGGGCGTAAGTATGGGGAAAGGGCGTTGGATAATCGGTTTGATCGTGTTGAGCCTCTGCCTGGCGCATCCGTTGCAGGCGGGGCGGAAGTATCAAGCCGTGCCCTATAATCCGAAGTACGACGAACAGTTGTTCCATTTCGGTTTTCTGTTGGGTGTCAATACGATGAACTTCACGATGAAGACCGACAACTTAGGCTTGCCGGGCGACAGTCTGTTCGGCATCAACCATAAGATGAACCCCGGTTTCTCGGTGGGCGTCGTCACCAACCTGCGTTTGGCGCGTTATTTGGATTTGCGTTTCATTCCCACGTTCTCGTTGGGTCAGCGTGATTTGATATATACTTATAAACGTCCGACCGACCCGGAAATGGTTCAGGAAAAGAAAATCATCGAGAGCATTTTCGTGGAACTGCCGTTGGATTTCAAATGGAAGGCCAAACGGTTGGTCAATTCCCGTCCGTATGTGCTGGCCGGCGTCAAATATACGGCCGACCTGGCTTCGTTGACCAAGCGGCGGCGCGAGGTGGCGGAAGAGGAATACGAGATGAAACTGAACAAGCACGACGTAGGGTTTAACGTGGGCGTGGGCTGGGAGTTTTATCTGCCGTTCAATAATAAAATCGCTTTGGAACTCAAGATGTATTTCGGGATGTTGGACTTGTTGATACGGGAGAACAACATTTATACCGACCGCATCGAGCGGTTGACCTCCAAAATGTTTCAGTTCAACATTACCTTTGAGTAGTCAATTATGATTCAGGAAATAGAGTTACCGATCCGGTCGCGTTGTTTTTACCGCCCCATGGCGTTCAGGCAGGAAGTGGCGCGTAATGTGGGCGTTCAGCCGGAGGACGTACAGCATATCGAGGTTTTACGCAAGTCCATCGACGGCCGTTCCCGTTTTCCGGTCTATCGTGTGCTCATGCGGGTATATACCACGCCCGACACGTATCAAAAGCCGTTCAAGAATTTGAAATTGCCCGCCGTGCTGAAAGGCAAACCGGTCTTGGTGGTGGGCATGGGGCCCGCCGGCCTGTTCGCGGCCTATACGCTGGCCATGAACGGACACAAGCCCATCCTGTTGGAGCGGGGGCGCGACGTGCATAGGCGGAAAAAGGATGTGGGCGGCCTTTGCCAGCGGGCCGAATTGGATACGGAGTCGAACTATTGTTTCGGCGAGGGCGGCGCGGGCTGTTTCTCGGACGGCAAGCTCTACACGCGCTCCAACAAGCGCGGCGACGTGCAGCATATCCTCGACGTGCTGATTCATTACGGTGCGAATCCGGAAATCGCCTATGAGGCGCATCCGCACATCGGCAGCGATATGTTGCCGCGGGTGGTGGAACGGATGCGCAACGAAATCGTGATGGTGGGCGGCGAGGTGCATTACGAGACGCGCGTGGAGGATTTTCTCTTGGAGGGGAACCGCTGTATCGGCGTGCGCGACCAAAACGGCAAGGAGTACCGGGCCGCGGCCGTCATCTTGGCCTGCGGACACTCGGCGGAAGATATATACGATTGGTTCTATACGCACGGCTATGCCATCGAGGGCAAGGATTGGGCGATGGGCGTCCGCTTGGAACACCCGCAGGAGGTCATCGACATGATGCAGTACCGTCAGCGGGCCGCCGACTGGGAACTGCCGCCGGCGGAATACGGTTTCAGCACGCAGGTCAACGGCCGCGGCGTATTCTCGTTCTGTATGTGTCCGGGCGGCATGATTATCCCGTCCATGACGCATCCGAGCCGTTTTTTGGTCAACGGGATGTCGGGCTCGCGGCGGGCTTCCCCTTGGGCCAATGCGGGCATCATCGTGTCGGTGCGGCAGTCGGACGCGGCGGCCTATGCGGCTGAATACGGCCCGTTGGCCGGCTTGAAGTTCCAGCAGGCGTTGGAGGAGAAGTTTTCGGCCTTGGACCCGGCCATGGCGCCGGCGCAACGCATGGTGGACTTCCTCAAAGGGCGGGAGAGCGCCAATTTGCCGTCCACGTCCTATCCGTTGGGCGTCTATCCGGCCTTGCTGAACGACCTCCTGCCGCCTTTCATCGCCGACAGCCTGCAAGCGGGCCTGTCGGAGTTCTGTGCCAAAAGGCCGGCGTTCTATACCGAAGAGGCCGTGATGGTGGGCTTGGAATCGCGCACCTCGTCCACGGTCGTTTTGCCGCGTAACCCGGAAACCTTGGAGCACGTACAGATTAAGAACCTGTATCCGTGCGGCGAGGGTGCCGGCTATGCGGGGGGCATTACGTCCTCGGCCATAGACGGGGTCAACTGCGCGAACAAACT
>CAMXAS010000113.1 GCA_947179195.1 uncultured Bacteroidales bacterium | reverse complement strand
CGTCGGGTCACACGGAATACTAGTAAAGGAAGCTCAGCAAGATACCGGCGGCCACAGCCGAACCGATAACGCCGGCCACATTCGGGCCCATGGCGTGCATGAGCAGGTAGTTCGTCTTGTCGTATTCCAAACCGACCACTTGGGAAACACGCGCCGAGTCGGGCACGGCCGATACCCCGGCGTTACCGATAAGCGGGTTGATTTTGTTGTCGCCCTTGAGGAACAGGTTGAAGAACTTGACGAACAGAACGCCGCAGGTGGTGGCAATCACGAACGACAACGCACCCAACACGAAAATCAGGATGGATTTAGGCGTCAGGAAGGACGTCGCTTGCGTGGACGCACCCACGGTCAAACCAATCAGAATCGTCACCACGTCGATCATCGGGCCGCTGGCCGTGTTGGCCAAACGCTTGGTCACGCCGCTTTCCTTGAGCAGGTTGCCGAAGAACAGCATACCCAGCAAGGGCAGACCCGTCGGTACGATAAACGTCGTGAGCAGGATGCCGACAATCGGGAAAATCACTTTCTCGGTCTTGGTGACGGCACGCGGCGGACGCATCCGGATAACGCGTTCTTTCTTGGTGGTCAACGCCCGCATGATAGGCGGCTGGATAACCGGAACCAAAGCCATGTAGGAGTAGGCCGACACGGCGATGGCCCCCATCAAGTCAGGCGCCAGTTTGGACGAGATAAAGATGGCCGTAGGGCCGTCGGCACCGCCGATGATACCGATGGCACCCGCTTCCGCCGGCGAAAAGCCGAGCAGCAGCGCCACCGCATAGGCGAAGAAGATGCCGAACTGGGCGGCCGCGCCCACCAGCATAAGTTTCGGGTTGGAAATCAAGGCCGAGAAGTCGGTCATGGCCCCGATGCCCAAGAAAATCAAGGGCGGGTACCAGCCGTTCTGCACCCCGTGATAGAGGATGTTCAACACAGAGCCTTGTTCGTAAATACCGATTTTAAGCCCCGGATAGAACGGGATATTCCCGATAATCATACCGAAGCCGATAGGAATCAACAGCATGGGTTCGAATTCCTTGGCAATGGCCAAGTAGATGAACAGCAAGCCCACGCAGATCATAATGAGGTGTCCCCACGTCACATTGGCGAAAGCCGTGTAATCGAGGAACTGGCCCATCTGAGCCATAATGAATTGGAGAAAACTCGCTTCTGACAACATACGTTACCTCCTATTCCATTACGATCAGGACGTCGCCTTCCATAACGGCATCCCCTTTACGTACCTTGATGGTCTTAACCACGCCTTCCTTGTCGGAATCGATGTTGTTTTCCATTTTCATGGCTTCCAGCAACAGCAGGTGCTGGCCAACCTTAACCGTGTCGCCTTCCTTGACCATGACGTCGAGCACCGTACCGGGCAGCGGCGACTTGATTTCGGCCGTGGCGCTGGCGGCGTTGGTGCGGGCGTTCGTCGCATCGCCCTCGGTGGAGGGAACCGCAACGGAGCGCATGAGCTTGGGCGTCTTCGTCTGCTTGATTTCCTTATCTACCTTAACCTCGTAGGGCGTACCGTTCAGGTTGAGATTGATCGTCTGATCCTCCACGCTGTTGATTTCCACTTCGTACTGGGTGCCGTGGATCGTGAATTTATAATTTTTCATAGTGTTTATTTACCGTTTTTGATTTGAAAATAAGGATTCATGCCATACAGCTTGGAACTCCACGGCGAATAGGTGCGCGATACCTTCTCTATCGTCAGAATCGTGTTCTCTTCGTCATGCAACTCGCTTTGGTACATATAGATGGCCGCCGCGATAGCCGCATAGACGTCGCCGCTCAGGTCTTCGCCCTTGGGAATCGAAGCCTTGATGGCCGCCTTGTCGCCGCCCGTCGCCTTCTGTTCGGCTTTCACCGCACGCCAGTGGTTGAAGGCCATGATGCCTTTGCCCAAAGACTTGAACGCGACATAGAGCAACACCAAACCGAAGAACACCACCGAAATGGCGATAAGCATCAGCGCCACGCCGTGCGGGTCGTTCTTCTGCATCTCTTCCGCCTTTTTGGGTTTGAGGTAGTGGAAGTTGAGGTCAGGATGGAAGACCAGGCTTTCCAAGCCGGCCGCCGCATCCAATACCGTCACGTCATAACCCAGGCCGTTTTCGCCCGCTATATACAGTTCGCGCGCTTCCGGGTCATAGCTGAACGCGAAAGCGTTGCCGGCGAAATAGAAGCGTTCCACTTCCTCGCCCTGCAGGTTCAGAACCGCCAGATAGCAGGAATCCCGCTGCGTGGCCAGAATAACGATATGGCCGTCGTAAACCGCAACGCTCTGGGGGCGGTAAATATTGACCACATCATGCCTGCCGGCTACGCGGTCGGCGATGAAACGTTCACGGAACGTCATCGTGGCGCCGTCGTAGGCGATAAGGTCCACCGCGTTTTCAACGGAGTTGATGCCGACGAAAATCTGGCTTTCCTTATCGAAGGCGAAAAGTTGAGGAATCAGCGGGTCGGCAAAACCGACCGCCTGCACGGAGGCCTCCGCTTCGGAAGCGGGAGCCGCGGCCGCCTGCGTCGGCAGAGAGGCTGCCAACGCGCAAACGACCGTCCAAACGATCAAAAATTTCTTACTGTTCATTTTTCTCGCCTGTTTAATGTTACAACGGAATATTGGTGTGCTTCTTAGGCGGAACAGTGTCTTTCTTCGTGGCCAAAGCCTTGAGCGCACGGATGATGCGGAAACGCGTGTTGCGCGGTTCGATGACATCGTCGATGAAGCCGTAGCTGGCCGCGTTGTAAGGATTGGCGAACTTGTTCTCGTATTCGGCCGTCTTCTCTTCCACGAATTTCTGACGCGCCTCGGCATCGGTGATTTCCTTCACTTCCTTGCCATACAGGATGGAGATAGCGCCGGAAGCACCCATAACCGCGATTTCGGCCGACGGCCACGCGTAGTTGATATCGCCGCGCAGCTGCTTGGAGCTCATAACGTCGTGCGCACCGCCGTAGGACTTGCGCAACGTAATCGTCACCTTGGGCACCGTGGCTTCACCGTAGGCGAACAGGAACTTGGCGCCGTGGATGATGATGCCGCCGTATTCCTGGGCCGTACCGGGCAGGAAGCCGGGAACGTCCACGAGCGTAACGATGGGGATGTTGAACGCATCGCAGAAACGCACGAAGCGCGCGCCCTTACGCGAAGCGTTGATATCCAAAACGCCGGCGATGTACTTGGGCTGGTTGGCCACGATACCGACCGACTGGCCGTTGAAACGGGCGAAACCGACCACGAGGTTCGGCGCATAGTGACGGTGTACTTCCATAAACTCCTGGTCATCGACGATGGCGTGGATAACGTCCAAAACGTCGTAGGGCTTATTGGGGTTGTCGGGAATAATCGTGTTGAGGCTGTCTTCGAGACGGTCGATGGGGTCGGTGCAGGGCACCACCGGCGCTTCCTCGAGGTTGTTGGACGGCAGGTAGTTGATGAGCTTACGCAGCATCATGATACCTTCCTGTTCGCTATCCACCACGAAATGCGCCACGCCCGACTTGGAAGCGTGAACCATCGCGCCGCCGAGCTTGTCTTCGGTCACGTCCTCGTTGGTCACGGTCTTGACGACCTTGGGGCCCGTCACGAACATATAGCTGTTCTCTTTCGACATCATGATGAAGTCGGTCAAAGCGGGCGAATAAACCGCACCGCCGGCGCAGGGGCCGAAGATGGCCGACAGCTGGGGCACGACGCCGGAAGCCAAAATGTTGCGTTCAAAAATCTCGGCATAACCCGCCAAGCTCTGTACGCCTTCCTGGATACGGGCGCCACCCGAGTCGTTGATACCGATAACCGGCGCGCCGGCCTTCATGGCCATATCCATCACCTTGCAGATCTTCTTGGCGAAGCTTTCGGAGAGCGAACCGCCGAAAATCGTGAAGTCCTGCGAGAACACATACACCAAACGGCCGTCGATGGTACCGTAGCCGGTAACGACGCCGTCGGTGAGGAAACTCTGTTTTTCCATACCGAAGTCGTGGCAACGGTGGGTAACAAACATATCGAACTCTTCGAACGAGCCTTCGTCCAAAAGCAGTTCCAAACGTTCGCGCGCCGTGAGCTTGCCCTTGGCGTGCTGCGAATCGATTCTCTTCTGACCGCCGCCCAATCTGGCCTGGGCGCGCTGGTCGAGGAGCAGCTTGATTTTATCTTCAAAAGTCATGATACGAACGGTTATTTAGTGATTATTTCTTTCCGCAAAATTCGGTGAGTACGCCCTTGGTCGATTTCGGGTGCAGGAAGCCGATCTGCAAGTTCTCGGCGCCTTTGCGCGGAGCCTTGTCAATCAGTTGAACGCCCTTGTCGGCGGCTTCGTTCAAAGCCGTGGCCACGTCTTCCATCGCGAACGCGATATGGTGTACGCCCTCGCCTCTCTTTTCGATGAACTTGGCGATGGTGCCTTCGGGGTCGGTCGATTCGAGCAGTTCGATTTTCGTCTGACCTACCTGGAAGAACGCCGTCTTGACCTTCTGGTCGGCCACTTCTTCGATGTTGTAGCATTCCAGGCCGAGAACGTCCTGATAATACTTGATCGCTTCGTCGAGATTCTTAACCGCAATCCCGATGTGTTCGATATGCGTCGGTTTCATAGTATTGATATTTAATTAGTTAATATGCAAATTTTTAAAGTCGCAAATTTAAGAAAATTCCGACGGA
>CAMXAS010000112.1 GCA_947179195.1 uncultured Bacteroidales bacterium | reverse complement strand
CCACCGGATTCGCGAAAAAACTGCCCGCGCTGCCCAACACCTTGGGGTCGGGCAATTTCCGCTTACGCATCCGCAACACCTCGCGCATCATGTCGCCGGGCGTGACTGCCGCCAATTCTTCGGCCGACCACTTGGCGGCCAAGGCCTCGTACGACAGCAACGGCCCCCGGTTGAGGCTCAATGCCAACAGCACTTCCCACACGATATAGGGCGAATCCTTATGCTTGAACAGACTGGTCCGATAGCCGTAGGCGCATTCCTCCTTCGTAAACACGACGCGCTGCCCGTCCGACTTCCGAATGGCCGTCACCGACACCACGCAGTCCCGGATTTCGGCGCCGTAGGCCCCCATGTTCTGTACGACCGCCCCGCCGACACAGCCGGGGATACCGGCCAAATTTTCCAAACCCCACCACGAACGATAGACCGTATAACGCACCACTTGGTCCCATACGCAACCGGCGCCCACGCGCAAGAGCACCCTGTCGCCCTGCACCTCGGCTTTCAGCGTCCGGTTGGCGGGATGAATCACCAGGCCCGGAAAATCGTCCAAAAACAGGACATTGCTGCCGCCGCCCAAAATCAGTTTCGGACATTGGGCATAGCGCGCATCCTGCAACAGCGCACCCAATTCCTCCTCCGTTTCGACTTCCGCATAGAAACGGGCGTCGGCATCCACGCCGAAGGTGGTGTAACGCTGTAAGGGCCAATTATTCTTTACGTCCATTTTTCTTCTCTTTTGACGGGGCGGCTGACTTCTTCCCCGGTTTTTCGTTTTTAACCGACAGTTTGTCTTTGATATAGCGCGCCGTATAGGAAGCCTTACAGCCCGGCAGGTCTTCGGGCACGCCCTCGAACAGCACCGTACCGCCCTGCTTGCCGCCCTCCGGCCCCATGTCGATGACCCAGTCGGCCAACTTGATGACGTCCGGATGATGTTCCACGACGATAATCGTATGTCCGGCGCGCAACAAGGCCTCGAACGACGTCCGCAGTTTGTCGATGTCGTGGAAATGCAGGCCTGTCGTCGGTTCGTCGAAAATAAACAGCGTCGGTTTCTCGGAAGCGCCCTTGCGCAGGAAATAAGCCAGTTTGATACGCTGCGCCTCGCCGCCCGAAAGGTCGGACGAGGACTGCCCCAAATGCAGATAGCCGAGCCCGACCGCCTGCAACGTCTTGATTTTCTCCAAAGCCGCGGCCGCATAACGGTTGTCCGGGTCTTCCTCCAAAAACGCCACGGCCTCGTCCACCGTCATTTCCAGCAAGTCCGTGATGCACTTGCCCCGGTACCGCACTTCCAGCACCTCGGCCTTGTAACGTTTGCCGCCGCACGCATCGCAGGTCAGATAAATGTCGGCCATAAACTGCATCTCCACCTTCACGCGCCCTTCCCCCTGACAGGTTTCGCAACGGCCGCCCTCGGTGTTGAACGAGAAATAACCGGGCGCGTAATGCCGCTCTTTGGCCAACGGCAAGGCCGCGTACAGATTGCGGATATCGTCGAAGGCCTTGACATAGGTCACGGGATTGGAACGTGTGGAACGGCCGATGGGCTCTTGATCCACCATTTCCACGCCGCCCAATTGGCCGATGGCGCCGCGCAAGGCTTCGTATTTGCCGGCCGCATCGCCCGCGCCGCCCAACGCCCGGCTCAAGGCCGGATAGAGCGTCCGCTTGACGAGCGTGCTCTTGCCCGAACCGCTCACGCCACTGACCACCGTCAGCACCTGCAACGGGAACTTGACGGTCAGGTTCTGCAGGTTATTCTCCCGCGCGCCCACCAGTTCAATGTAGTGCTGCCAAGGGCGGCGCGAGAACGGCACCGGAATCTGCAATTCGTTCCGCAGGTAACGCGCCGTAAGGCTGTTCCCCTCTTTTATCATCGTTTCGGGTGACCCGACGAAGACGATTTCCCCGCCCTCATGACCGGCCAAGGGCCCGACATCCACAATCAGGTCGGCCGCCCGCATCATCTCCTCGTCATGCTCCACGACCACCACCGTATTGCCGATGTCGCGCAAGCGTTGCACGACTTCGATAAGCCGTTGCGTATCGCGCGGATGCAAACCGATGCTGGGCTCGTCCAAAATGTACATGGAGCCGACGAGCGAACTGCCCAATGCGTTGGCCAAATGGATGCGCTGCGCCTCGCCGCCCGAAAGCGTGCCCGAAGCGCGGTTCAGGCTCAGATACGGCACGCCCACCTGCAACAGATACGACAGACGTTGCCGGATTTCGGTCAACATCCGCTGGGCCACCGCCTTTTCATGGCTGTTGAGTTCGATGGTTTCAAAGAACGCGTACAATTCCGCCAACGGCATTTCCACGAGTTCCTGTATCGATTTGCCGCCCACCTTGACATAGGCCGCATCGGGCCGGAGTCGCGAGCCCTCGCAGTCCGGACAGCGTGTCCGCCCGCGGTAACGGGCCGACAGCACGCGGTACTGCACCTTATAGGCCTGGCTGTCCATAAACTTGAACCAGTCGTCTATGCCTTTCACGCCCTTGCCGCCTTTCCAAAGCAGTTTCTTCTGCGCGCGGTCCAAGTCCTTATAGGGCCGGTGCACCGGAAAGTCATAGACGGCCGCATTGCGCATGAACGCTTCTTTCCAGGCGCTCATCTTGTCGCCGCGCCAGCAGGCCACGGCGTTCTCATAGACGGAAAGCGACGGATTCGGGATGACGAGCTCCTCGCTCTCGCCCACGATCTGCCCCGTGCCGCCGCACGTCTTGCACGCGCCATAGGGATTGTTGAACGCGAAAAAGTTGGGGCTCGGTTTGACGAACGTCATGCCGTCGGCTTCCAAACGGTTGGAGAACGACCAGACCCGTGTCCTATCCGCCCCCTCGCAAACGATGCGGCAACGGCCGTCGCCCTCGTTGAACGCCGTCTGCACCGAGTCGAACACGCGCGAATAAAAGCTCTTGTCTTCCGGATGCACGACAAAACGGTCCACCAGCAAGCCGTACCGCCCGTCCAAGTCCCGCCAGGCCGTGGCCGGCACATCGTCCATGCCACAGACCGCCGAGGCCTCATAATCATACAGCCGACTGAAACCCATTACTTTAAGGCGCTCCACCTCCTGATGATGGAAATCCGCGGACGCCCCCTCGGCCGGCTTAGGCCGCAAGGGCGACAGCACATAGACTTTCAGACCGGCCGACAGGCCGCAGATGAAATCGGTCACGTGACCCACCGAATGCCGGCGCACTTCCAGCCCCGACACCGGCGAATACAGGCGGCCTATACGCGCATAAAGCAGTTTCAGGTACTCATAAATCTCGGTTACGGTGCCCACCGTCGAACGCGGATTCTTGCTCAGGCTTTTCTGTTCGATGGCGATGGCCGGCGCCAAGCCCGAGATGAAATCCACCTCCGGCTTGCTCATACGCCCCAAAAACTGGCGGGCATACGCGCTGAGGCTCTCCACATAGCGCCTTTGCCCTTCCGCATACAGTGTATCGAATACCAACGAAGATTTGCCGGAGCCCGAAAGCCCCGTCACGACGACCAGCCGCCCGGCCGGGAACTTGAGGCTGACGTTCTTGAGATTGTTGACCCTGACGCCACGCAGTTCAATATAACGTTCTGATTCCGTATTCTTTTCTTCTTTCTGCTCTTTTCGACGCGCGGCCATTTCCTATACTTTATATAATAGGACAAAAATACGAAACTTTGCATAAAAAAACGCGCCCACCCGCCATTCCATCCGCCCCGTTTCCGCCCGACAAACTTATAAACTTGCCATCGGACATACAAAGCACTAAATATTATGCATATAGCAACCCACAGCACCGGCGATTGTGCATAACTATTTTTAACATTTTTTAACAAACGTGGCGAAAGTCAAAAAAAATCCTTAGTTTTGTGGTTTGTTTGTATCCGTATAGGAATACCCTTTTAACGCGGCTTCCGCACGGATTAAGAAAAGGAAATAAAACAATTTATTAACCATACCAATCAATTATCACGTATGAAGAAAATAGTGCTATTTGCCGTTTCCTTGCTCCTGTTGGGAGTGCAGGTGGCGTGGGCCCAACGGACGGTGACCGGCAAGGTGACCAGTACCGATGAACCGATGGGGCATCCCCAGGTGGCCGTCAAGGTACCCGGGACTTCCATAGGCACCGTGACCAACTTCGACGGTGAGTTCTCGCTTTCCGTACCCGAAGGGGTCAGCAAGCTGGAGTTCTCCTGCTTGGGTCTTACGACCAAAATCGTCGATATTACGGGCAGCAACATGAATGTGAAAATGGACGCCTCCGCCATCGCACTGACGGAAGTCTCCATTACCGGTTACGGGGTTAGCCGCAAGGCCGCCACGACCGGTTCCGCGGCCCAGGTAGAAGGCGATGTGGTGAAGAAAAGCACGGAATCGAACGTCATCAACGGTTTGCAAGGTAATGTAGCGGGCTTGCAGATTTCGTCCGCCACCGGCCAGCCCGGTGCCCCGACTTCGGCCCGTATCCGTGGTGTCAGCTCCGTCAACTCCGGTAACTCGCCTTTGTACGTTATCGACGGTGTGCCCGTGTCGAACGGCGGCTACGGTATGTACACCTATACCGACCCCTTGGCTTCGTTGAACCCCGAAGATATCGAGAACATCGCCGTATTGAAGGACGCGAGCGCGACCTCCATCTACGGTTCGCGTGCCTCGAACGGTGTTATCGTGATTACGACGAA
>CAMXAS010000111.1 GCA_947179195.1 uncultured Bacteroidales bacterium | reverse complement strand
ACAATCCGCCCCTTGTCCATGACGATGATTTCGTCGGCGTGCTGAATCGTGGAAAGGCGGTGCGCCACCGAGATAATCGTGCGCTCGCGCGCGCCCGTCTGCCGCTCCAAGGCCTGCTGTATCATGCTCTCCGACTCCGTGTCCAAAGCCGAACTGGCCTCGTCCAGTATCAGAATCGGCGCGTTTTTGAGCAGGGCGCGCGCGATGCCGAGCCGCTGCCGTTGGCCGCCCGAGAGTTTGCAGCCGCCGTCGCCGATAAGCGTCTTGAAGCCGTTTTCGCACTCGCGGATAAAGTCCATGGCGTTGGCCTCCTCGGCCGCCCGCTTGACCTCTAAGGCCGACGCCTGCCGGTTGCCCAACTGGATGTTATTGAAGATGGTATCGTTGAACAAGACCGTGTCCTGCGAAACCAGGGCCGACAGTTGCCGCACGTCGTCGATGCGGTAGTCCTTGATGTTGCGGCCGTCGATGAGCACCTCGCCCTCCGCGGCGTCGTAAAAGCGCGGAATCATGTTGATGAGCGTCGATTTGCCGCTGCCCGACGGCCCCACGATGGCCACGTACTTGCCCTTGGGAATCCGCAGGTCAATCTGCGAAACGGCCTCGGTATCGCCGTAGCGGAAGCTCACGTTGCGCCATTCTATCGCGCTCTCGAACGCGGGCAACGCCACCGGATGTTCCGCTTCCATAATCACCTCGTCGGCGAACAATATCTCCTTGACACGCCGTACCGACCCCTTGCCGCGCTGTATGCTGTAATAGGCCGTGGTCAGGTTCTTGGCCGGTTGCAGAATCATCGTCATCGTAAGCAGGTACGTGATAAAGGCCTCCGGGCTCAGCACGCCCCGCCCGCCGAGGATATAGTAACCGCCCACCATGAGGATGCAGACGACGGCCATCGTGCCGATGACCTCGCTCACGGGCGAACCCAAATCAACGCGCCGCAGCACATTCACTTTCAGTTTATAGAAACGTTCCCCCTCGGCCTTGAAGCGGTCAATCGAAAAGTCTTCGGTATTATAGCTACGCAGGGTCTTGACGCCGTCCGCCGTCTCTTCAGTCTGCGTGATGAGCCGCCCCAGCGATGCCTGTTGTTTGGGCGAAGCGCGGCGCAGCATCTTGGAGGAAAAGCCCGTCAGAAAACCCGTTATCGGCAAGAGTACCAACACGATGAGCGACAGTTGCGTGCTGAGCATGAACAGCCCCGCCACCAACAGAATCACCATGGCCAGGTCGGTGAGCACCTGCTGCACCTGTTTGAGCACGCCCTCGTCTATCTCCTGCACGTCGCTGCTGACGCGGGAAATGAGGTCACCCTTGCGCTGCACGGCGAAGAACGAGAGCGGCAGCACCATCAGCCGTTCGAACAGGTCGTTCCGCATACGCGCCACCACGTTGTTGCGGATGGGCGTAAAAAAGTAAAGCCCCAGGTAAGCGCACAGGTTTTTGAGGAAGTACAGGCCCAACAGCACGGCGCAGACGATGCCGAGGGCCGCCACGCTGCCGTGGGCCGTCACCAAGCCCTGCACCCAGCGGCCCGCCGCCTGTATGACCGTTTCCGACAGGGCGTCGTGCATCCCGCCCCCCATGGCGTCAATGCGTCCGAACAGCAACGACAGCACGGGCGCCACGCCCAGGAGCAGTATCATCGTGAACACCGCCGACAGCACGCGCAACAGCGTGTTGAGCAGCAGACGACCCGCATAGGGCGACAGGTAACGGTAGAAGAACGAACGCTTGAACACGTTTATCGGTTATCTGTTTTTCAAGCCGTAGTAGCCCGTATAGTTGTCGGGTGCGATTTGTTTGAGCGACTCTTTGAGTTCGGCCGGGATTTCCAAGCCGTCGATAAACTGACGGATATGGTCTTGCGTGATTTTCTCGCCCGTGCGCGTGAGCTGCTTCAAGGCCTCGTAGGGGTTGGGATAGCCCTTGGTGCGCAACACCGTCTGGATGGCCTCGGCCACCACCGCCCAGTTGTTCTGCAGGTCGGCTTCCAGGGCCGCGCGGTTGAGCACGAGTTTGTTCAGCCCCTTCTGTATCGACTTGTACGACACCACCATGTGCGCCAACGGCACGCCCACGTTGCGGCATACCGTGGAGTCGGTCAGGTCGCGCTGCAGGCGCGACACCGGCAGTTTGGCCGACAGGTGCTGCAATATGGCGTCGGCCAGCCCGAGGTTGCCCTCGGCATTTTCGAAGTCAATCGGATTGACCTTATGCGGCATGGCCGACGAGCCCACCTCGCCCTCTTTGATTTTCTGCTTGAAATACTCCATGGATATATACATCCACATATCGCGGCAGAGGTCGAGGCAAATCGTGTTGATGCGTTTGAGCGCGTCGAACACGGCCGCCGCGTTGTCGTAATGCTCTATCTGCGTGGTGGTCTGCGAGCGGTCGAGCCCCAGCACCTCGTTGACGAAACGGTTGGCGAAGCCCACCCAGTCTTTTTCGGGATAAGCCACGTAGTGGGCGTTCAGGTTGCCCGTCGCGCCGCCGAACTTGGCCGAGAACGGGATGGCCTTGAGTTGGTCGAGCTGCTTGCGGAGCCGTTCCACAAACACGTGCAGTTCCTTGCCTAAAACCGTGGGCGAGGCCGGCTGCCCGTGGGTGCGCGCCAGCATGCTCACGCCGCGCCATTCGGTGGCCTTCTCTTCCAACAGGTTCAGCACCTTCTCCAACTCCGGCAGCACCACCTCGTGCAGGGCTTCCTTAAGCATGAGCGGCTGGGACGTATTGTTGATGTCCTGCGACGTGAGCCCGAAATGCACCATCTCTTTATAGCGCCCCAGGCCCATCCCGTCGAGCTTTTCCTTGATAAAGTATTCGACGGCCTTCACGTCGTGGTTCGTCACCTTCTCTATGTTCTTGATGGAGAGCATATCGTCCACAGAGAAATCCTGATATAGCCGCCGCAGGTCGGCCGCCCTGTCGGCCGGGAAATCGGCCAGCAGTTCCACGCCGAATTGGCTCAGCGCGATAAAGTACTCCACTTCCACGCGGACGCGGTAGCGCATGAAGGCGCCCTCCGAAAAATAATGCCGCAGCGCTTCGGTCTGCGCCGCATAACGGCCGTCTATCGGCGAAACGGCCGACAGCGCCTGAATGCTGTTGTTATCCATCGTATATATAATATCAAAGGTTATCGATACTGTAATGCAGGCCGCGGTTCTCCTTGCGGGCCATGGCCATCTTGATAATCAGATAGCCTATGTTAATCAGGTTGCGCAATTCGGCCAGCTTCTGCGAGTGCACCGACTTGCTGTAAAGGGCTTCGGTCTCGCGGTAGATGATGGCCAGCCTGTCCAGCGCCCGTTGCAGCCGCAGGTCGGAGCGGACGATGCCCACGTAGCTCGACATGATGGACTGCACCTCGCGCAGGCTCTGCGTAATGAGAATCATCTCCTCGTTGAGCACCATGCCCTCGTCGTTCCATTCCGGAATATCGGGGCAGAAGTCCAGCGACGACACCTGCGCCTTGGCGTCTTCGGCGGCGCGGTGCGAGAACACGAGCGCCTCCAGCAGTGAATTGGATGCCAGGCGGTTGGCGCCGTGCAAGCCCGTGCACGAACACTCGCCCGAAGCGTAGAGATGGCGGATGCTCGTGCGGGCGCGTTCATCCACGACGATGCCGCCGCAGCTGTAGTGCGCCGCCGGCACCACCGGCAACAGGTCTTTGGTGATGTCGATGCCGATGGAGAGGCATTTGGCGTAAATCGTGGGGAAGTGGCCCAAAATCTCGGCCTTGGAGATGCCGCGGCAGTCGAGATAGACATGGTCGTCGCCCGTCAGTTTCATTTCGCTGTCGATGGCGCGGGCCACCACGTCGCGCGGCGCCAGTTCCAGCCGCTGGTCGTAACGCGCCATGAAATAGTCGCCCTTGAGCGTGCACAGCTTGCCGCCCGCGCCCCGCACCGCCTCCGAAATCAGGAACGACGGCTTCTCCACCGGGTTGTAGAGCGAGGTGGGATGAAACTGGATGAACTCCATGTTGGCCACCTTGCCCTTGGCGCGATAGACCATGGCCACGCCGTCGCCCGTGGCCACGACCGGGTTCGTCGTGGTGGCATAGACGTTGCCGTTGCCGCCCGTGGCCAGCATCGTCAACTTGGCCAAATAAGTGTCTATGCGGTTGGCCTTTCCGTCCAGCACGTAGGCGCCGAAGCACGCGATGTCGGGCGTGCGGCGGTTGACCTCCACGCCCAGGTGGTGCTGGGTGATGAGGTCGAGCGCAAAATGATGCTCCAACAGTTCGATGTTGGGATGGTTCTTGACCTCTTTGAGCAGGATGCGTTCGATTTCGGCGCCGGTTTGATCCTTGTGGTGCAGCACGCGGTATTCGGAGTGGCCGCCCTCGCGCGCCAGGTCGAACTCGCCGCTCTGCTTGCGGTCGAACTGCGCGCCCCAGTCAATCAGTTCCTCGATGCGCCGCGTCGATTCCTCGATGGTGAAGCGCACCACCGCCTCGTCGCACAGCCCGTCGCCGGCCACCAGCGTGTCGTGGATATGTTTCTCGTAAGAGTCGAGCGCGTTCATGACCGCCGCTATGCCGCCCTGCGCGTAGAGCGTGGAGCCCTCGTCGGCCGAAGCCTTCGACAGAATACAGACCTTACCTTTGGCCGCCACCTTCAGCGCGAAGCTCAAGCCCGCGATGCCGGTACCAATCACCAAGAAGTCCACCTGTTTCTTCATTGCCCGAAGATTTTTCGAT
>CAMXAS010000110.1 GCA_947179195.1 uncultured Bacteroidales bacterium | reverse complement strand
CCGCTTTCTGAGAAAGGCCAAGACGATGAAGTAGAGCGCGACGCCGCCTAAGGCCGCCCCGCCCATCAAGAGTTCATTCCGCGTAAAACACGATAGGCCGAACATTAGGCCGACGAGACAGACGAACGGCAGGACGTAGGCCAAGGCTACGGCCTTGAAGCCGTTTTTCTCGCTGATGACCAAAACGGCCTGTTGACCGACCGCATAGGATTCTCCGGCCGGATAATCCACCGTCCATTCCTTGTCTTGGCTTTCCTGCATGGCGCAGGCTTTGCGCGCCGAGCAGCCGGCGCACGCGCTTTGCGAAACGAGGCGCACGCGCAGCGTATGTCGGGTCGGGTCAACCGATAAGATGCGGACTTCGTGTTCTATCATGACAGTATGGGCAAATCGGGATGTTGGAAATAGGGTTTGAGCAAGTCTTCGCCGAGGCGGAGCGAGGCCGCCATCCATTGCACGAGGACGCGGCGGTAGGTTTGGGGTTTGAGCGGCAACAGCCGCGGATGCCGTCTTTCCATTTCGGGGCGCAGGTAGTGCAGGCAGAGCGCGGCGGCCACCGAGATATTGAAACTCTGTGTAAAGCCGTACATCGGGATATAAGTCCGGATGTCGGCCGCCTCTATGGCGGTTCGGCTCAGCCCCGTCAGTTCGGTGCCGAACGCCAGGGCCAAGGGCGTGGAGAGGTCGAGTTCCTGGATGGGCACGGCGTCGTCCGTCCAGCACGTGGCCGCGATACGGTAGCCCCGTTGCCGGAGCAGCGCATAATGCGCCAGCGTATTGTCGGCGCAGGTGTCTTCGCCCGGCGCATAGTGGAGGTCGAGCCATTTGTCAGCCCCCATGACCACCTGCGGCGATACGTCGTAGCGGTGGTCTTTCTCCACGATATAGACGGATTGCAGGCCGATGGCTTCGGCGGTCCGGAGCACCGCGCTGGCGTTCTGCGGCTGATAGACGTTCTCGATGAGCACGGTCAGCGCCTGGGTGCGTCGCGACAGCACCTGTTCCATCTTTTGCAGGCGGTCTTCCTTGATTAGCGGCTTGAGCTGCGCGACGACGGCTTCCTGCAAGGCGTCGGGCGCCTGTTCCAACCGAAGGAGGAAGTTGGCCAGCGGGGAGGGATGATCTCTGAAAATCATGGCAATAAAAAAAGGAGACGCCGTTGTGACGCCTCCTTTTTCAATCGGAAACTACGTGGATTATTTTACGTGTTTCGTCAGACCGGCGCCAGCCTTGAATTTGATCACCTTCTTGGCAGCGATCTT
The DNA here is from genome assembly GCA_947179195.1 of uncultured Bacteroidales bacterium. Taxonomy (GTDB): domain Bacteria; phylum Bacteroidota; class Bacteroidia; order Bacteroidales; family P3; genus CAMXAS01. The sequence goes on along the minus strand of CAMXAS010000110.1, from coordinate 3,455 downwards.
GATTTCCTTGCCGGTACGCGGGTTGCGGCCTTTGCGGGCGGCACGTTTGCTAACGCTGAAAGAACCGAAACCGATCAAAGAGATACGGTCGCCTTTTTTCAAGGCATCGGCCAACGTAGCGGTGAAAGCGTCCAAGGCTTTCTTGCTGTCAGCTTTCGACAATTTGGCTTTCGCAGCCATCGCATCGATCAATTCTGCTTTGTTCATGGTTGAAAAGTTTTATAAGGTTGATTAATGTTTTTTAAAAGTGTCTGTTGCAACACTCACGATGCAAAGGTACAAGTAATTTCGTTATAAACAAGCATCCTTTGCGGCGAAAGTGGCGTCTAACGGGCGGTTTGGCGGTCGGCTTCGGACGGAAAAACGAAACGGCCCGTTTCCGGGAAGCGGAAGCCCCTCAAAAATTCTTCTATTGTAAGTGTCTTTTTACCAGGCATTTGTATCGTGTCAATTGCGATGCATTCGCCATTTCCGCACGCAATATTCAGAAAATGACGGCCGTCCGTGAAACATTGTCCCTGTTGATAACTTGTTAGTAAATTGTTAATTTTTTTTACCTCAAAGATTTTGAAAGGGATGGAAATACCGTTTTCGGGGGCGGAAAACAGCGCGATGGCGGCCGGGTAGGGGCTGAGGGCGCGGACCTGCAATAAGAGTTTGTCGGCCGGAAGCCGCCAGTCGAGGTAGCAGTCCTCCTTGAAGATTTTGGGGGCGACGGGCAGGGTGTCCGCTGTGGCCGCCGTCTGCGGGCGTCCGCTCAGCGTGCCGGCCAACAGGCCTTTGGCGGTGGCGACGACCATCGGGCCGCCGGCCGTCATCAGCTTGTCGTGCAGGCTGCCGGCGTTGTCGTCGGGGGTGATGGGGATGCGTTCCTGCATCAATAGCGCGCCCGTATCCATATGTTCGTCCAGCAGGAAGGTCGTGATGCCGGTTTCGGTTTCGCCGTTCCAGATGGCGCGTTGGATGGGGGCGGCACCACGGTAACGCGGCAGGAGCGAGGCGTGCAGGTTGAACGTGCCGAGCGGCGGCATCTCCCACACGGCCTTGGGCAGCATACGGAACGCCACGACGATGAACAGGTCGGCGCGGTAGGCGGCCAAGGCCGTCAGGAAATCGGGGTCTTTGAGTTTTTCCGGTTGCAGGACGGGCAAGCCCTGCGCCTCGGCATACGTCTTGACCGGCGAGGCCTGTACCTTGCGGCCGCGGCCGATGGGCTTGTCGGGCACCGTGACGACGGCGCAGACCGGCAACCCCGCTTCGCAGAGCGACTGCAAGCAGTGGCAGGCGAATTCGGGCGTACCCATAAAGACGATACGGGGGGAAGCGGCCTTGGCCGCCATATCGGATTCGGACATCATGCTTTTTCGAAGAACGCGGCCATCTTGATGGCGGTGACGGCGGCTTCCACGCCTTTGTTGCCCAACGCGCCGCCGCTGCGGGCTTCGGCCTGCGCCTGGTTCTGCGTCGTCAGCACGCCGAAAATGACCGGAAGCCGGTATTGAATGCCCACTTGGGTCAGGCCGTTGGCGACCGCCTCGCAGATGAAGTCGAAATGCCGCGTCTCACCCTGTATGACGCAACCCAAGCAGATGATGGCGTCGAACGCCTTGCGGGCGGCTAACTGGCCCGCCGCCGACGACAGCTCGAAACTTCCCGGCACATGGAAGACCTTGATGGTCTCCGCGCCGTGTTTGGTCAACGTATCCACGCAACCTTGCGCCAAAGCGTTCGTAATGGCCGTGTTCCATTCGGAAACGACGACGGCGAAGCGGTAGGGCGCGGCCGAGGGAACGGTGTCCGGTTCGTAAACCGAGAGCGGGTGCAGGGCGGTGGCCATGGATTAGCGGGCGTTCATGCGGGCTTCCGCACGCGCGATGTATTTGTCGCATTCGGCCGCTTCCTGCGATTGCGGGAAGTCGGTGCGCAACGATTCGTAGTAGGAGAGCGCCTGTTTGTAGTCGCCGAGTTTTTCGCAGACGAAAGCGGCTCTCAGCATCGCCATGGGCGTGGTTTGGACGTTACGGTGTTTGCCGGCCGCCTGTTTGTAGTATTTGAGCGCTTCCGCATCCTGACCCAGTTCCAGATAGGCATCGCCGATGGCCTGTTTGGAAAGCGTATAGAGAATCGGGTCTTTTTTGGCGTTGAATTTCTTGAGTTGGGCGATGGCGTCTTCGAACTGACCGCCGCGCAGATAGGCCATACCGGCATAGTAGCGGGCCACGTTGGCCGTCGCGGTCATACCGTATTGGTCGATGATGTCGAGGAAGCCGAGGTGCGCGCCGTTGCCGTTCAGGGCCGCCTGCAACGAGTCGGCCTCGAAATAGCGTTCGGCATGGAAGATTTCCGCCGCCGCTTCTTTCTGACGGGGTTCAACGTACAGGTAACGGACGGCGAAATAAGCGCCCACCAATACGATGATGCCGATACAGATGTATAAAATCAGTTTCTGGTTCTTCTCGAAAAACATTTCCGTCTTGGACAGGACGTTTTCAACGCCTTCCACGGGGTTCTTTTCTTCCATGTTGTTAGCCATAGCCGTTTATGTATTAGGGCGCAAAGGTAACAAAAAAAAACGAGTGTTGGAAGCCTATGGAATATTTTTACTATTTTTGAGAGGCTCTAAGGGACACGGCGCCCTGCCCGCTAAAAACATTGAAGATGGAGACATTCGACAGCAAGCAGATTTTGACGTTGGAGCGCACGCAAGAGGCGAACCAGGCCGCCTGGCCGCAATCGGTGGAGGCCCCCTCGGCCCAATACGCCGTCAAGTGGGTGGATACGCACACGCATCACTACGACCTGCCCACGCGGGAAGAACGGCAGGCGTGCTGGCAGCGGGCGGTGGACGCCGGCGTGACGCGCATGATACAGGGGGGCGTGGACCGGCAGTCGATTGCGCCCATCGCGCGTTTCTGCGCCGAGCATCCGGGCGGCGTGTTCGCCACCATCGGCCTGCATCCGACCGAAGTGTTCGAGAACTATGAGGTTGAGCTCGAATTGATGGAGACCATTTTGAACTGCGGGCTAGCGAGCGTTTGGCCGGCGGTGACGGATGTGCCGGGCGAGAAAGCGCCGAACGTCCGTTATGTGGGCATAGGCGAAATTGGGTTGGATTTCTATCACGACCGCCGTTACGAGGCCCAGCAGGTGGCGGCCTTCCGCCGGCAAATCGCATGGGCGCGCGAATTCAACCTGCCGCTCGTGTTGCATATCCGTTCGGCTTTCGAGGAGGCCTGCAAGATATTAAAGGAAGAACAGGACGGTAGTTTGCGCGGCGTGTTTCATTGTTTCGGCGGCAGCGTGGAGCAGGCCCGCCGCGCCATCGACCTCGGCTTCCATTTGGGCATAGGCGGCGTGCTGACGTTCAAGAACGCGCATTTGGCCGAAACCGTGGCCGAGGTGGACTTGCAGCATATCGTGCTGGAGACCGACGCGCCTTATCTGGCGCCGCATCC
>CAMXAS010000109.1 GCA_947179195.1 uncultured Bacteroidales bacterium | reverse complement strand
GCGTTTTGGGTAACTTTTTAACGTTTAAGGTTTTTATTGCTTGATAATCAATTTTTTTGTTTTGTTAGTTTTTTGTAGCCCCGCCGATTTGTTGGTAAAATTGTAAAATTGTGTTTACTTTGCATTCGTGTTTAACCAAAAACTAATTGCATTATGTCTCAAATTGAAAACGACGTAAAGGCTATCATTGTTGATAAGCTTGGTGTAGATGAAAAGGAAGTTACGGCTTCCGCCAACTTCACGAATGACTTGGGTGCTGATTCGTTGGATACGGTAGAGCTGATCATGGAATTTGAAAAGAAATTCAATATCTCGATTCCGGACGATCAGGCGGAAAAAATAGCCACCGTAGGGGATGCTATCGCTTACATCGAACAGAACAAGAAGTAAACCTTTTTCCTCTAGGATTTTATGGAATTGAAGAGAGTCGTGATAACGGGCGTGGGAGCCCTGACGCCCATCGGCAATACGGCCCCGGATTACTGGGCCGCCTTGTTGAGAGGGGAAAGCGGTTCGGCTCCCATTACCCGTTTCGACGCGAGCAAATATAAGACGCAGTTTGCCTGCGAAGTCAAGAATTTCGATCCGAGCCAGTTCATGGACCGGAAAGAATTGCGCAAATACGATTATTTCACGCAGTACGGTCTCGTGGCCTCCGATGAGGCGGTCGCCGACGCCGGCCTGAATGCCGAAGGCATCGATAAGGATCGTGTGGGCGTTATCTGGGCTTCGGGTATCGGCGGTCTTATCAGTTTGTTCCACGAAGTCGTGGATTACGCCGGTGGTGACGGCACGCCTCGTTTCAGTCCGTTCTTTATCCCGAAGATGATTGCCGATATCGCGGCGGGTCATATCAGTATAAGAAACGGATTCAGGGGCATGAACTTCGCCACGGTATCCGCTTGCGCTTCTTCCGCCAACGCTTTGGCCGATGCGTTTACCTACATCCGGTTGGGTAAGGCGGATGCCATCGTGTGCGGTGGCTCCGAAGCCGCGGTAACCGAAGCGGGCGTGGGCGGCTTCAACTCGATGCACGCGCTCTCTACCCGTAACGACGACCCCAAGACGGCTTCGCGTCCTTTCGACAAGGACCGCGACGGTTTCGTGTTGGGCGAGGGTGCCGGTGCGCTGATTCTCGAAGAATTGGAGCACGCCAAGGCACGCGGGGCCAAAATCTACGCCGAAGTGGCGGGTGCGGGCATGACGGCCGACGCCTATCATATGACGGCGCCGCATCCCGAGGGCGTATGCGTTCAGCGGGCCATGAGCCTGGCGTTGGAAGACGCCGGTTGCACGCCCGATATGGTGGACCATATCAATACGCACGGCACCTCTACGCCGGCCGGCGACTTGCCGGAGATTTTGGGCATCAAGAACCTGTTGGGCGCCCATGCGTCCGAGGTCAACGTCAATTCCACGAAGTCCTGCACCGGTCACCTTTTGGGTGCGGCCGGCGCCATCGAGGCCATTGCCACGGCTTTGGCCGTCAAGAACGACATTGTGTCGCCGACGATCAACCATTTCACGGATGATCCGGAAATCGCCGCTTTGGGGCTTAACCTGACGTTTGGGAAGGCGCAGGTACGTAAAGTGAATGTGGCCATGAGCAATACGTTCGGCTTTGGCGGGCACAACGTTTCGATTGTATTTAAAAAATACGAATAATGTTGAAATTGTTTCGTGCAAGCCGGGCTAACCGTGATTTGCGCAGAGCAATAAAAAGTATTCTCGGGTTCTGTCCCGGGAATATTTTTTTATACCGGTTGGCGTTCCGTCATCGTTCGGCCTCCAAAGTGCTGAACGGCGTGCGGCGCAACAACGAACGGCTGGAATATTTGGGCGACGCCGTGCTGAGCGTCGTCATCGCCGAATATCTGTTCAAGAAGTATCCGACCCAAGACGAAGGTTTCCTGACGGAAATGCGTTCCAAAATCGTGAGCCGCGCCAGTCTCAACAAGGTAGGGCTACACATGGGCCTGCATAAGATGATTCAGTTGGATCAGGGCCATGGCAGCGGCGGCTTCAAATCGGTGGACGGGGATGCGTTGGAAGCCTTGATCGGGGCCATCTTCCTTGACAAAGGCTTCAAGTTCACGAAGAAAATCATCCTCAGGCGGATTGTAGGCATGCACATGGATGTGGATGAACTCGAACGCAAGGATTGGAACTACAAGAGCAAACTCATTGATTGGTGCCAGCGGGAGCGGAAGAAGGTGGATTTCCGCGTCGAATCGTCCACACGGCAGGGCAGCAAGAAGCTGTATAAAGTGGAAGTGCGCGTGGACGGTGAGGTTTGGGCCTCGGCCATGGAACATTCGGTCAAGTCGGCCGAACAGTTGGCGGCCGAAAACGCCTATAAGAAAGTGGTTGACCCGTGGCTGGTGTCGCACGCGCACAAGCACGCGCATCTGGCCGACGATATGGAAGCCGAGAAACAGCGTCTCAAGCAGGAGAAAGCCGAACGGCAACGGCAGCAACAGCGCAAGAAGGCCGAGGAAGCCGCGGCCGTGGCGGCGGCCATCGCGATGCAGGCGGCCGCAGAAAACGCCCCCGAGGCCGTTGTGGAAACCGTGGAAGCGGTGCCGTATGCGACGGAGCCGGAGGCGGAACCCTTGGCGATGGCCGCCGAGCCGGCCGCCCCTTACGGGGCATCGGCTGTGGCCGAATCTTTCGGGGAGGCTTCCGTAGAGTCCGCCGTAACGGCGTTTGTGGCATCCGAGCCGGCGGCTACGATAGAACCCGTGGTGGAACCGGCCCCGATGGCTGAACCTGTGCCCGGGCCGATGCCGGAGCCGACCGCCGGGATGGCCCCCGAGACCATACCGGAGTCCGAGCCTATGGCAGAGCCCGAAGTTTAGTCGGTCGGCCCTATCCAAGACGACAAAAAAGAAACCCCTGCGGAATCATCGATTCAACAGGGGTTTTTCGTTGGCGGCGCACCGTTTCGGCGCGTGCCGCCGGTTATATGAACTCAATCATTTCCGGCAAGCTGTTCTTCTCGCAGTAGTGGCAGTGGAGTTTGACCTCCGGCGTTTCAATCACGTTGAAGAACGTTTCCACGGGCTGATGGTTCGTGATGCAGTTCGGGTTCATGCACTTGACCGAACCGTGGATTTCTTTCGGCAAGGCCACCTGAATCTTCTTCACCACCTCATAGTTGCGCACCTCGATAATCGTCGCCTTGGGCGAAACCAGCGCGATTTTGTTGATTTCCTCTTCCTTGAAGAATTTGTCGGCCACCTTGATGATGCCCTTCTTGCCGTATTTCTGGCTGGAAAGGTTCGCGCCGAGATAAATCATGCTGTCGCAGTCGTCCAATCCCAGGATGTGCATTACGCGCATCACTTGGCCTACCGATATATGGTCGATGACGGTTCCGTTTTCCAAAGCGGAAACCAATAATTCTTTCTTTGTCATGTCGTATCGTATTTAAAGGTTTACAAAAATCGTTATGGTTTAGGCTTTCGCACCCAAAATCAAGGAAATCAAGGCTTGACGTACGTAAACGCCGTTCTGCGCCTGTTGGAAGTAATAGGCGTAGGGCGTCGTATCGACGTCGGTCGTGATTTCGTTCACACGGGGCAGCGGGTGCAGGATTTTCATGTTGTCCTTGCAGCCGTGCAGCATCGAGCCCGTCAGGATGCAGGCGTTCTTGACGCGTTCGTATTCCATCGGGTCGGCGAAACGTTCGCGCTGAACCCGCGTCATATATACGATGTCGGCAATCGGCAGCACTTCTTCGAGGTCCGTATATTGGTGGTATTCCAGTTTGTGGTCCTTGATGTCCTGCTTGACCGCGCTCGGCAGTTTGAGGGCTTCGGGCGAAACGAGGTGGAACGTGCAGTTGAACTGGCAGAGCGCGTGGGTCAGCGAGTGTACGGTACGGCCGTATTTGAGGTCGCCCACGAAAGCCACCTGCAGGTTGTCCAGACGGCCTTGCGTCTTGCGGATGGAATACAGGTCGAGCAGGCACTGCGTGGGGTGCTGGTTGGCCCCGTCGCCGGCATTGATGACGGGCACTTTGGAAACCTCGGAAGCGTAACGCGAGCTACCTTCCCGCGGGTGGCGCATCACAATCAGGTCGGCATAGCTGCTCACCATCGTAATCGTATCTTTCAGCGTTTCCCCTTTCTGAACGCTGGAGTTGGAAGCGTCCGAGAACCCGATGATGCGCGCGCCCAATTGGTTGGCGGCGCTTTCAAAACTGAGGCGCGTACGCGTGGAGGGTTCGAAAAACAAGGTGGCGACCACACGGTCGCTGAGAATCGGCTGACGGGGATTGGCCTCGAATTCGGCGGCGACATCCAGCACGTGCAGTTTTTCCTCCTTGTTAAAGTCGTTGATGGAAATCAGATTTCTGTTCTTTAAACTCATAGATATAGGTATTTTAGGTTAAACGAAGGGAAAGGGCCGTTTGCGGCGGCCAAAAAAAAGGCGGCTCCGAAAAAGAACCGCCTTTTGAGAAAATATCAAACGAATTGGAAATTTGACCTTCCAAGTTTCCAGTCATCAGGAATGTCCGGGCTTGTCCCGGCTGATATAAATCAGCATTACTCATATCAGGGAACAAAATTAAGCACCCGCTTCCAAATAAACAAGACCTCCTCCCCGAAGTTATTAACATATTCGTATCTTTGCGGTATGGAGCAGTGTGAAAAGGTATCGGTTTTGGCGACGGCGTATATGCCGCCGGCGGCGTTTTGGGTGGCGGCGCGCCGCATGG
>CAMXAS010000108.1 GCA_947179195.1 uncultured Bacteroidales bacterium | reverse complement strand
ATATTCCGTTTCATCTAATTTCCGTTTCCCCATAATGGTATGTTTGATAAGTATAAAATTACATACTTATTCTGGGATATGCAAACCGAAGCCGGATGACCTCAGCCCCGCGCCACATCGTACACCTCCCGGTTGAGGGCGGTGGAAAGGGCGTCGCAGAGGCGGGCGGAGTCGAACGCATAGCCCTCCGGCGCGCAGGGGTTGGCGCAGACGGCCAGCAGTTCGGTACGGTGCAATACGCGCAGCGTGCCGCCTTTCTTGAGGAACTGCCGGTAGGTGACGGGCTGCACGAATATTTTGGTGAAGTCGGAGACGATGAGGCGCACCGGCTTTTTGCAGCCGCACAGGGCTTGCAGGAAGCGGTCGGAGAGCATTCCGGCCACAAAGAGCGTATCGGGCGCGGGGGCAGCCGCCGACGGCGTGGCCGTAAGGGCTTCGGGCAGACGGCCCGCCAACGTGGAGCGCAGGCCGAGGTCGATGAGGCCGGCTTCGGACAACCCCCAAACCCCTTGGCGGATGCCGTCCAAAGCCGCCGCCGTGACCGCCGCGCTGACCGGCAAGTCGCCCGGCTCCACCAGCGGTATCTGCATGAGTTCGTGCCGAAACACCGCGTCCTGTACCACCTTGTCGAGGCTTTTGGAGAGCGCGGCGCCGGTGCAGAGTATCATGGCCTGCGCCACCGCCGACGAGGCCAGGCTCATGCGCGAGAGCGCGCCGTCGATCAGGGCCGTGGGGTGGCCGGCGGCGTGCGCGTAGGCGATAAAGTCCCTGAGCCCCCCCGTGTCGGACGGGCCCGAAAGGATGAGCTTGCCGGGCACCTGCACGCGCGCCGTCACCAGACGGCCGAGGGCCGTGGACGTGCGGGACAGGTGCAGGATGTCGGCCGTCAGGTGCCGCTGCCGGTAGTGGGTCTCGGACGTCTGCACGAGCATACCGGGGTAGAACGTCAACTCCGGCTTGGGCGTCTTGTAGAACACGTCGGTATTTTCGCCGTCCACGCCGATGGAGGTCACGGCCAAGGCCTGCGCGCGCGTGCGGTAATGCGTCAGGATGTGTTGCAGACAGAACGTCTTGCCCACATTCTTGGCGGTGCCCACCACGGCCACACTCCCGTAACGGCTGATATCGTCGAAAAAGGCCGGCATATATATTTATTGTCGTTGAAAACCGCCCCGGCAGAGTTCCCACAGCACGATGCCGATGCTGACGCTGACGTTGAGCGAATGTTTGGTGCCTTCCTGCGGGATTTCGATTGTGCCGCGGCAGGCGTCGGCCACGGCCTGTTGCACGCCGTGCACCTCGTTGCCGAAGATGAGCGCGAGGGGCTTGTCCGCACCGCCGCCGACCTCAGCCGACGTGCAAAACGCCTGCAAGGGCGTGCTGTTCTCGGTCTGCTCCACGGCATAGACTTGATAGCCGCGCGCCGTCAAATCGTGCACCAACGACAGCGTGTCCTCGCGGTACTCCCAATCGACCGACTCGGTGGCGCCCAAGGCCGCCTTGTGGATTTCGCGGTGGGGCGGCGTGGCCGTGATGCCGCACAGGTAGAGTTTTTCGATGCGGAAGGCGTCGGCGGTGCGGAAGGCCGACCCCACGTTGTGCAGACTCCGCACGTTATCCAACACGATACAGACGGGCCGTTTCTCGGCCTGTTTGAAAGCGGCCACGCTGAGCCGCCCCAACTCGTCCATCGTCTTGAGCCTGTGGTCCGCCATCAGCACTCCTCCGTTTTGATGCCGCACGCGCGGCAGGCCGCCAGCATATCCGCGTCGGGGGCCTCGTCCACGGCCTCGCACGGGTGGAACTGGAACTCCTCGACGGCCTTTTCGGGCGGGAAGATGCAATAGATGCACAGCGCCTCCGTGCAGAGTTGACCCGAAGCATCGTATATACGAACGGCAACGTCTATGAAATTGCGCCGCTGCCGTTGCATGGAGGCCTGTAACAACAGATACGGGTCGGTCGTGTGAATCGGGTGCAGGTAGCGCACTTCCATGCGCGAGGTCACGCCGCTGGTCTGGAACTTGCGGAAGATGACCCAACTGCTGATTTCGTCGGCCAGCGTGGCCTGTATGCCGCCGTGCAGCGTGTCTATCCAGCCTTGGAACTCGGGGCGGGGCCGCCACAGGCTCAACACCTCGTCGCCGTTTTCGTAGAACGTCATGCGCAGGCCTTGCGGGCTGTTCGGGTCACACCCGAAACAACGGTACCCCTTCATGCCGCGCCAGGGATTCGTGATTCTTTTCATAATGATTCCAATATTTCCTTGACCAAGCCCACAAGCACGGGCACGGCCTTTTCCACGGCAGCCAGCACCTCTTCATGCGACACTTCCACGGCCACTTCGCCGCCGCCCAGGTCGGAGATGACCGAAACGCCCATCGTATCCAGCCCCATGTGCTTGGCCGCGATGATTTCGGGCACCGTGGACATCCCCACCGCGTCGGCGCCGATGACGCGCATATAGCGGTATTCGGCCGGGGTCTCGAACGAGGGCCCCGTGACGCCCGCATAGACGCCCGTTTGGACGTCAACGCCGCGCCGACGCGCCACGTCCTGCGCCAACTGCAACAGCGAGAGCGTATAGGGCTCGTGCATACTCGGAAAGCGCGGCCCGAGGCGGTCGTCGTTGGGGCCCAAGAGCGGCGTATGCGCCATAAGGTTGATTTGGTCGCGTATCAGCATGATGTCGCCCACCTTGAAGGCCGGGTTCATGCCGCCCGCCGCGTTGGAGACGAACAGCGTGCGCACGCCTATATATTTCATGACGTATATCGGGAACACGACCTCTTTCATCGCGTAGCCCTCGTAGAAATGGAAACGGCCCTGCATGGCCACGACCCGTTTGCCGGACGACAGTTCGGCGAACAGCAGGCAGCCCTTGTGCCCCGCCACGGTCGATACCGGGAAGTTGGGGATGTCTTTGTAATAGACTGTATATATAACTTTCAGTTCGTCGGCCAAACTACCCAAGCCCGACCCCAATACGACGCCTATTTCCGGCTTGAAATCCTGCGTGACCCGACGGATATAGTCCGCCGTTTCCTGGATGCGCTCGTAATATTCCATATCAGTCTTCCTCTATCATTTTCAAAAACGCTTCTTCCTGCCCGAACATAATCTGCGGCATGATGGAGATATAATGCCAGGGCAACTCGCGCAGAGCGCGGTCTTTACGCACCAACAGCCGCACGTAGTCTTTCTGCGTGGTCAACAACCCGGGGGCCGTAAGCCCCGCGGCCGCGGCTTTTTCCCGCTCGGCGAAATAGAATTTTTCCACTTCGCGCAGTTCGGCCATCGTAAAGCGGTGGTGGTCGGCGAAATCGAAATGCCGGAGCACCTCCACGTCCGCGCTCTTGAGATAATCGACCAGCGGCCGCGCCGACGCGATGCCCGTAACGAGGATGACGCGGCGGTCGCACGACTGCCAGAAGACATCGGGCTGCCAACGCTCCCTGCGGCTGACGACCTCGCGGTAATCGACCCGCGAGAAGAACGGCTTGCGGTGCGCATACGAAGCGCACTGGTCCGAGAGTTGCTGCCGGTCGGCCTCGCTCAAATCCGCCGGGCATTTGGTCATGACCACGATATCGGCGCGCCGGGCGCCCTCCGGATGTTCGCGCAAGCGGCCATAGGGCAACAGCCGGTCTTGGAAAAACGGCTTGTAGCAGGCCGTCAGCAGGATGTTCTTGCCGGCCCTGACATAACGGTGCTGATAGCCGTCGTCGAACAGGATGACGTCGGTCTGCGGCTTGCGCCTCAGCACTTCGGCCACGCCCTCGGCGCGCCGTTTGCACAGATAAACGAAGAATTTATCGCCCAGCTCGTGGTTGAACTCCTCCAAGTACATGGCCGGCTCGTCGCCCACGGTCAGGGCGTTGTCGGCGGCGGTGGCGAAGAAACTGCCCAGCTTGCGCCGCTTGTAGCCCAACGATATGACGACGACGGTTTTGCCCTGCTCCAAGAAACGGCGCGTGAGATAGACCACCATGGGGGTCTTGCCCGTGCCGCCCACGCTCAGGTTGCCCACACAGATGGACTTGACCTGCGGAAACGTCTTGGTCTTGAACCCTACCCATTGTTTGTCGAAAGCGTGGTTCCGCAATTGCGCCACCCAACCGTAAATGCCCATAACGCCTTTATTTTATCGGACGATGAATTTGGCCGTTTGGCCGTCCATTGACCGTAATATATACATCCCGCTTTCCAAACCGGGCACCGCCATTTCGACGGGCGAACCGAGCGATTGCACGTCGCGCTCATACACGACACGCCCCTGACGGTCCACCACCTGCAGGCGGACTTCCCGCCCCGTCTCCGGCAACAGCACGTTGAAACGGCCATCGTTGGGGTTGGGGTACACCAGCATCCGCTTGCCTTCCACGGCCTCGCGCACTTCCTCCACCGGCAGGGCCGCCACGCCGTACAAAGCCGCCGTCAACAAGGCCAACGCGTCGATTTTGCCATATCCCCAATCCGAATTCGGATTTTGGCGCACATCGCCCGTGTACTGGTCGTTGATGGCCGTCAGCGATATATAGTGCAAAAGACTGTCGATTTGCCAATCGGGACGCACCTGCAGGCAGAGCGCCACGATACCCGTCACGGCCGGCGCGGCCATGGACGTGCCCTGCATGACGCCGAACGGATAGTCCCGTCCGTCTTTGGTAACGGTCGCCACCTGCTCGTTCGCGGACAGATTGAAATAACGGCTGTTGAGCGACGATACGATCAGGGCGCCGGGTGCCGTGACATCCGGTTTGATGCGGCCATCGACCCGCGGGCCATGG
>CAMXAS010000107.1 GCA_947179195.1 uncultured Bacteroidales bacterium | reverse complement strand
CCCCGCATGATGGAAACGAAGGCCGACACCTTGCTTTCCGCGGCGCGGAGCGGGATGATGTCGTGGTAGGTTTCCTCCTCCGACAAGGCCACGGCCAGCCCTTTTTGCCCCTCGGCTTGCAGGCGGTCGAGCAGGTCGGGAATCTGGCGGTAGGCGTCGGGCCCCACGACCAAATCCACGCGCAAAGCCTCCTCCAAGAGTTCGTCCTTCATGCGCTCGGCCATACAGCCCACGATGCCGATGTGCAGCCCCGCACGGCGGCGCTTCATGGCCACGAACTCCCGCAGGCGGTTCAGCACACGCTGTTCGGCATGGTCGCGGATGGAACACGTATTGATGAGAATCAAATCGGCTTCCTTGTAGGCCTCCGTGCGCTCGTAGCGCGGCGCGAGGATGGCGGCCAGCACGTCCGAATCGGCGAAGTTCATCTGACAGCCGTAGGTTTCGATATAGAGTTTCGGTTTCATGACGCTGTTGTTTTCGGGGCCCGCCGGGCCTTAATCAAAAAGGCCGCCCTTTACAGAGCGGCCTTCGGAGGTCTCGAGCAGAATCGAACTGCTGTAGGTGGTTTTGCAGACCAGTGCCTAGCCACTCGGCCACGAGACCCTATCGTAAGAGGATGGCAAAGATAGGCAAAATTTTCGGATTTGCCAAATCAATAAGGCCGTTCGTCCCGGTTATCCATGTAGTAAACGAAGGCGCGGTTCACGACCGAATTGCCGCCCGGCGTGGGATAGTCGCCCGTAAAGTACCAGTCGCCCGTATGGCGCGGGCAGGCCTTGTGCAGGTTCTCCACGGTCTGGAACACGACCTTGACCTCCGCGTTCATGCCCTTGGTGGTCAACAGTTCGGCGATGTGGTCGGAAATCTCCTCGTAGGTAAACTGGTCGTAAATGCGCTTGACGGAGTTGGTCTGCTGTTCAAGCGGCCGCTGCAACTGCAGGCGGCAGTCGTTATAGACTTCCGCTATGATGCGTTCCTTGCCCGCACGTTTGAGCAGGCTGATGGCCGCTTGGAACGCAATCAAATCGCCCATCCGCGCCATGTCGATGCCATAGCAGTCGGGGTAACGGATTTGCGGCGCGGACGAAGCCACCACAATGCGTTTCGGCCCCAGCCGGTCGAGAATCCGCAGGATGCTGCGGCGCAGGGTCGTGCCGCGCACCACCGAATCGTCGAGCACGACGAGCGTATCCTTGTACTCGCGGATTTTGCCGTAGGTCACGTCATAGACGTGCGACACCAAGTCGTCGCGGTCTTTGTCCTGCGTGATGAACGTGCGCATCTTGGCGTCCTTGACCACAATCTGGTCGGTGCGCGGGTGGAAATCCAACACCGAGCGGATTTGTTCATCGCTCAGCCTTTCCCCCGGATACGCCACCTGCAATGACTGCAAACGATCGATTTTCTGCGTGTCGCAATACTGTTCCAAGGCCTCCGACAGCCCGTGGAACGCCACCTGCGCCGTATTCGGAATCGAGGAGAACACCGTGTTCTCCAAGTCGTAGTCGATGGCTTTGAGCAGGTCGTCGCGGAGCAAGGCGCCCAGACGTTTGCGCTCCATATATATGTCTGCGTCCGTACCGCGCGAGAAATAGATGCGTTCGAACGAACACGGCCGCGGCTTGGCCGCCGGCTTCATGTACTCGGTAATCTCCACCTCGCCCGAGCGGTGCGCCCAAATCATGCCCGCGGGCGGCAGTTCATGCACCTCGGTCAGCGGCACGTTGAACGTGGTTTGGATAACCGGCCGTTCCGACGCCACCACCAAAACCTCGTCGTCCTGATAGTAGAACGCGGGACGGATGCCGTTCGGGTCGCGCACCACAAAGGCGTCGCCGTAGCCCACCATGCCCGCGAACACATAGCCGCCGTCCCATTCCTGGGCTACCTTCGACACAATCTTGCGCAAGTCCAAGGCCTTGGGAATCATCTCCGAAATCTGCGGTTTGGAATAGCCCTGCGCCCGGTAGCTGTCGTACAGTTTCTGATTGTCGTGGTCGAGTTGGGCGGCCAGTTTCTCCAGCACGAGCCGCGCGTCGCTCATATTGACGGGGTGCTGCCCCACGTCCACGAGCTGGTAGAACAAATCCTTGACGTTGGTCAGGTTGAAGTTGCCCGCCAACACGAGGTTGCGCGACTTCCAGTTGCTCTCGCGGATAAACGGGTGCGTGTTCTCAAGCGCATTGCCGCCGAAGGTGCCGTAACGCACGTGCCCCAGCAGCAGTTCGCCGCAGAAAGGCGCGTCTATCTTCAGCTCGTCCATATGCTTGTTGCGGTACGCTTCCAAATCGGGTACATCCGCCTTGACACGGGCGTACGCCTCGGCGAAAGCGTCCTTGATGGGCGTGCTCGACACCGAACGCGCGATGTCAATATAGGTTCTGCCCGGCATCGTGCCGAACTTGATGCACGCGAAGCCCGCACCGTCCTGTCCCCGGTTGTGCTGCTTCTCCATCATCAGATACATCTTGTCCATGCCGTAAAAGCTGCTGCCGTACTTCTCCCGGTAATAGGAAAGCGGTTTCAGCAACCTGATGAGCGCAATGCCGCATTCGTGCTTGATAGAATCACTCATATATATACAAGTTTTTGGCGTTTTCACACGCCGTCTTTGTTATCTAAACAACCTTAACAAATCGTTGCCGAACGCGAAAATCATCAACGCTATCAGCAACACCATACCCACCTGCTGGGCCCGTTCCAAAAAGGCGTCGCTCGGCTTGCGGCGCGTCACCATTTCGTAGAGCGTAAACAGCAGGTGCCCGCCGTCAAGGCCGGGAATCGGCAACAGGTTCATAAACGCCAGCACGAGCGAAATCATGCCCGTGATATACCAAAAGCGCGGCCATATCCACTGCGCGCCGTAAATCGTGGCGATGCCGATGGGCCCTTGGATGGATTCGGAGGCCTTTTCCTGCCCCGTCACCACCTTGCCCAAGCCCTTGGCGTTGGCCGCTATGAGGTTGAAGGCGTCTTTGGCACCGTAACGGAGCGAAGCCGCGAACGAGTAAGGCGTATATACATACGGCGCGCGGGACAGCACGCCCACGTAGCCGCTCGAATCCAAGGCCACTTGGGTTGTGAGGCTGTCGCCCCGGCGGATGAAGCCCACCTCCACCGCCTGCATCGGATGCTCGCGCACATAGCGGCGGAAGTCGCCGAACGTAAGGCCGCGGAGGCTGTCCACGCGCCATACGCGGTCGCCCGCCCTGAGGCCGGCCGCCGCGGCGGGGAGGTCCGGCAGCACCGTGTCTATTTCCAACGCATAGGCCGTGGGCGCGAACAAATAGCCCTCGGCCCCGGCGGAAGCCAAGCGTTTGTATGTATCGGACGGAATGGCAACCGTGAGCGTGTCGGAAGCGCGCGAGACCGTGACCTCCCCGCCGAACAGCAACCGCAGGTTCTGTACATCGCCGAAGCGATGTACGCGGCGGCCGTCCACGGCCAGGATGCGGTCGCCCGTCCGGAAGCCCAGTTCCTGCGCCAAGGCCGACACCTGCACGCCGTCGCGGTTGACCTCGTCCACCGACAGGTATTGCCGTTCGCGCGTAAAGAGCAGCATGGCGAAGATGAAGATGCCCACGACAAGGTTCATGAACACCCCGGCCACGATGACGATGAAACGCTGCCAGGCCGGCTTGCTGCGGTATTCGTAGGGCTGCGGCGCTTTTTTGAGGCTTTCCGTATCCATCGACTCGTCCACCATGCCGGCAATCTTGCAATAGCCGCCGAAAGGCAGCCAACCTATGCCGTATTCGGTATCGCCTATGCGGAAACGGCACAGCCGCCGGTCGTAGGCGTCGAAAAACAGGTAGAACTTATCGACGCGGATGCCGAACACACGCGCCGCCACGAAATGGCCGAGCTCGTGTATGAATATCAGCAGCGACAGACCCAACAGCAGTTGGCCCGCCATAATCAGTGCGTCCATCGATTAGGCTTTCTTTTCTATCGACCGGCGCGTGGCGGCGCGCACCTCGGCGTCCAAGGCCAGCAGGTCTTCCAAGTCACCGCCCCGCTTATCGGAGCCCGCGCCCATGGCGGCATCCAACTGCCACCAAATGACGTTCGGGATATCCAAAAAGCTGAGTTCGCCGTTCAAAAACGCCTCTACGGCCACTTCGTTGGCCGCGTTGAGCACGCAGGGGATGCCGCCGCCCACCACCGCCGCTTCCTCGGCCATGGCCAGACACGGGAAATTCTTGCGGTCGGGTTCCTCGAACGTGAGCGTGCTGAGCATATCCAACGACAGGCGCGGCATCAGTTCTTCCGGTTCGTACAGACGGTCGGGCGAGGCCAGCGCATACAGGATGGGGCCTTTCATGTCGGGCACGCCCAGCTGCGCCTTGACGCTGCCGTCGCAGAACTGCACGAGCGAATGCACGATGGACTGCGGATGGATCAACACCTCGATGTATTCGGGGCGCATATCGAACAGGTAGGAGGCCTCTATGATTTCCAACCCCTTGTTCATGAGCGTGGCCGAATCGATGCTGATTTTGCGGCCCATGCGCCAGGTGGGGTGTTTCAAGGCTTCTTCGGGGCGCACGACGCACATGGATTCGCGCGTGCGGCCACGGAACGGGCCGCCCGAGCCCGTCAGGATCAGCCGTTCCACAAACGGCGGCAGTTCGCCCTGCAAGCATTGGTGGATGGCCGAATGTTCGGAGTCTATCGGGACGATTTCGGCCCCGTATTGTTTCGCCGCATCATAGACCAGATGCCCGCCCATAACGAGCGTTTCCTTGTTGGCCAACGCGATTTTCTTGTGGTTCTCCACGGCGGTCAGCGTGGGTTTAAGCCCCCGGCTGCCCAT
>CAMXAS010000106.1 GCA_947179195.1 uncultured Bacteroidales bacterium | reverse complement strand
TTCGTAGGTCGATTTCTGCTTCGGATATTCGGCCACCTTGTATTGTTCCAAACCGGCCTTGTCCGCCGCATAGGCGATGGCGTCTTCCAAACCGCCCAACTCGTCCACCAGGCCCACGCGCAGACCGTCCGTGCCGCTCCATACACGGCCCTGGCCGATGCTGTCAACCGCCGCCGTACTCATGCCGCGGCCCTTGGCCACCTTGCCGATGAAGCCAGCGTATATATTTTCGATGCCGCTTTGCTGCAACGCCCGTTCGCCCGGCGTCATGGCCCGCATCAGCGAGGGCGAGCCGGCATAGGGGTGCGTCTTCACGCCGTCGGTATGGACGCCTATGCGGCGCATCGTCTTGCCGATGTTCGGAATCATGCCGAATACGCCGATGGAGCCCGTCAGCGTGGTGGGTTGCGCGAAGATATGGTCCGCCGCGCACGAGATGTAATAGCCGCCCGAAGCCGCATACGAGCCGAACGAGGCTATCAACGGTTTCTTGGCCTTGGCGTTCAGCACCTCGTGGTAGATGATGTCGCTCGTCAGCACCGAACCGCCCGGCGAGTTCACACGCAACACGATGGCTTTCACTTTTTCATCGTCGGCGGCTTCCTTCAACGCCTTCACGATGTTTTCCGTGCCGATTTCCGTTTCACTGCCCTTGCCCATGCCGATTTCGCCATTGGCGTAGATGACGGCGATTTTGTCGGTCGTCTTGACCATCGGTTCGGGAATGGCGGCATAGTCGGAGATTGAAATCGTCTTCAGGTCGTCTTCCTCCTCCACGTCCATCTTATCGAGCAGGATGGCCGTAAAGCCGCCTTCCGGCGTCACGAGGTCAATCATGCCGTGGGCCAACGCCTGTTCGGGGAACATCCCATAGACTTCCGAGGCCGCTTCGTCCACCGCCGCGCGGCTCAGGTTGCGGCCCGCGGCCACGTCCTCGGCGATGCGGTTCCAAATCGAATGCGCCAGACGTTCGTATTGCTCGCGGTTGGCCGGGCTCATCTCGTTCTGGATATACGGTTCCACCGCGCTCTTGAACTTGCCGTGACGCAGAATCTGCATATCCACGCCTATTTTATTAAGCAGTTCCTTGTAGAACATGATGTCCATGCTGATGCCGCGGAAATCGACCGAGCCTTCCGGCTGCAACGCGATGGTATCGGCCACCGTCGCCAGCCAGTAGAGGTTCTGCGCATACATATCGGCATAGGCGTAGATGAACTTGCCGCTTTCCTTGAAGTCGGCCAGGGCCGCGCGCAGTTCCTCCGTATTGGCCGCCGAAATGCCCGCGTTCAAACCCGGACGGAACACGATGCCCGCAATTTGATCGTCCGTCTTGGCGCGGCGGATGGCCTTGAGGAGCGTATTCAAGTCGGTCGGCTTGTTCTTGCTGCCGGACTTGAGGTAATTCATCGGGTTGTTGCTGACCCGTTCGGCCACGCCCGTGGTCAGTTCCACGTTCAAAATGGTCGGCTCTTTGAGGGGCGGATGCGTTTCATCGCCCAAAGAAGCCATCACGCCGCCCACAATCGCCAAGATGATAAACATCCACAGCAACGCGAACAGCAGGAATCCAACCATGGATCCGAACACGATTTTGAAAAAGCTTTTCATGATATAAAGGTATTAAAGGGTCTTCTTATTTAGACGCGCAAAGGTAGCGAAAAATTACCGTTTTGATAAAAAAGATTGGAGTACCGGCACAAAGCCGTCTTCGATACAGGCCGGGATATATGCCACGCGGCAACGTTCGCAGAGCCGCCGCAGGGCCGTCTGCCGTTCCGATTGCCGTTCCACATAGGCTTCGCGGATATGGTGCGGGTTGACGCGCACTTCCTCGCCCGTTTCCATATCCACAAAACGGTGGGGGCGGTTTTCGTATTGCAGTTCAGCTTCCTTCTCGCGGCTCTGCACGTGAAACAGCAACACCTCGTGCTGGCGGTAGCGCAGATGCTGCAAGGCGGCCGTCAACCCGGCCGGGTCGTCCGCCGCCCGGTCGAACATATCCGAAAAGATGACCACCATCGAGCGTTTGTGCATCTTCTCGGCCAGCAGGTGCAACACCGGCGTGATGTCGGTCGTCTGCCGGTAGGTCGGTTGGCCCGCCTGTCCGTACCAATACGACAGCCGCTCCATCAGATAATGCCAATGCACCGCGCCCGACTTGCATTCCGACGCAAACGTCAGCTCGTCCGAAAACGTGTTCAGACTGATTGCATCCCGCTGTTTGTAAAGCAGATAACTCAACGAGGCCGCCGCGCCTATGGCAAAGCGCAACTTGTTGACGCCATCGGGCACCGTGTCGGCGGGCGGGAAGAACATCGACGACGAACTGTCCAACAGCAAGTGACAGCGCATATTCGTCTCCTCGCTGTATTTCTTCGTGAAGAGACGGTCGGTGCGCGCATACAGCCGCCAGTCCACGTGCCGCGTGTCCTCGCCCGTATTGTAGGGCCGGTGCTCGGCGAATTCCACCGAAAAGCCGTGGAACGGGCTTTGGTGCAGGCCCGTCAGAAAGCCCTCCACCACCGATTTGGCCAGCAACTCCAAGTTGCCGAGCCCGTTCTGCAGATAGGGGATAAACGTCTTTTCCATGTTCGACTGCCGGATGCGTTGTTATGAAAAAAGGCAATACGCCTGACGACCTATTGCCTTTTCCCGATGCCGTATGGCATGAAGCGCACGACTTACAGCTGCGCGTCCAGTTTGCTTACCAAATCGCTCTTGGACGTCTTGCCGACCTGTTTGTCAACCACTTCGCCGTTCTTGATGAACAGAATCGTCGGAATGTTGCGGATGCCGTATTTCTTCGTCACGGCGGGGCATTCGTCCACATTGACCTTGCCTACGACGGCTTTGCCCTGATATTCGTTGGCGATTTCCTCAATCGAGGGGCCGAGCGCCAAGCAGGGGCCGCACCACTGCGCCCAAAAATCCACCATCGCCACTTTGTCCGATTTCAATACCAATTCTTCGAAATTGGCATCCGTAAATGTTTGTGCCATAATTGTATAGTATTAAATGTTATTATTTTCGTCCGTTAAATGATACGACCATACAAATATAGAGATAAAAGCCGAAATACAAAATACGGGACAGATTGTTTGATTTGCGCTAAATATGAGAAAATAATCAATTTTTAGCGCCGTATAAACAGAAAATTGATTATCTTTGTATCCATAAACAATATCGGCAACGCCATGATAATTGGAAGAAAGGCAGAACAACAAGCATTGTTGAAAGCATACACTTCGGAATATTCCGAATTTGTAGCCGTAACAGGTCGGCGTCGTGTGGGAAAAACATTCCTTGTGCGGGAAACATTCGACTATAAATTTGCTTTCCAGCATTCGGGTTTGGCAAATCAAAATACCCGTGCTCAACTACGTGAATTCCGTCAATCGCTTGTCAGGTTCGGTATGGAAAAATGTCGTGTTCCCGTTGACTGGTCAGATGCTTTTTTCTTATTATCCCAACTGCTTGACCGGCAGAAAGAGGGGAAGAAGGTTGTTTTTATTGATGAGTTGCCGTGGATGGACGCCCCACGTTCAAATTTCGTATCCGCAATAGAACATTTTTGGAATGGTTATGCGTCGGCTCGAAAAGATATACTTCTGATTATCTGTGGTTCGGCAACATCGTGGATTATTAATAATGTTTTCAAAGACCACGGCGGTCTCCACAACAGAGTGACATATAAAATCAACCTTGCGCCGTTCTCGCTTAACGAGTGTGAGCAATATGCCAAAAGCAGGCGTCTATGTATGAGTCGCTATGGAATATTGGAATGCTATATGATAATGGGAGGCATTCCTTTCTATTGGTCAATGTTGGAACGAGGGAAAAGTGTAGCCCAAAATATTGACGCACTTTTTTTCTCGCCGATGGGAAAACTGCACTATGAATATGGCGAATTATACCAATCCCTTTTCAAAAATCCGGAACCATATATCAAAGTGGTTGAGACGCTCGGTACCAAACGGATGGGTATGACCCGTGATGAACTTATCCACGAAGGCAGTCTGTCGAACAATGGAACTTTAACGGGGATATTAGAGGATTTGGAGGCTTGCGGGTTTATTCGCAAATATAGTTATCAAGGCATAAAGCACATTACGTCTATATATCAACTGATTGACAACTATACGCTATTTTACTATAAATTCTTGCATAACCGTGCCGGTGTGGAAGAAAATTTTTGGAGTATAAACACCAATACTCCTATCCGCAACGCATGGGAAGGGCTTGCCTTTGAACGGGTTTGCTTTGAACATATACAACAGATCAAACAGGCATTGGGTATAGCCGGTGTTGCAATACAGGTATATTCGTGGCGGGTAAAAGACGATCCCGTGTATGGCGATGGAGCGCAGATAGATATGATCATCGACCGCGCTGACCATATTGTAAACCTCTGCGAGATGAAATTTTCTACAACAGTGTATGCCATTGAGAAATCTGTCGATGAAAATCTACGCCACAAAGCCAACCGATTCAGTGAAACGCAAAAAGGACATAAGGCGGTACACACCATACTGATTACGCCGTTCGGTATCAAACAGAATAGGTATCAGTACAGTGTGCAGAATGTAGTAACGGCGGAAGACCTATTTAAACAAGAGTGAGTATGACCATGTTTCTTTTGTTGGGAATATTGCTACTTCCAATCCAGCCACAAGAATAAGATAATCTATCTCTACGCCATCCGACGTCCTTTCCGCCGCATCATCCGGAGGATGGCCACGGAGATGAGCAGCGTGGCGGCCGACGCCAGCCAAAGAGAAACGCCTTGCGGCAGGTTCAGCATCTCGCCGGAAGTGAAGAAATAATCGCTCGTGATGAACGTCATGAACACGGCCGGCACCAGGGCCA
>CAMXAS010000105.1 GCA_947179195.1 uncultured Bacteroidales bacterium | reverse complement strand
GGCCGTATCCTCTACAACGACAGCAAGGGCTACGAAGACCCGTGGCGCAAGCATCACACCTCGTCTGTAACGCGCGACATCTGGCTGTTTGACAATGGTGTATATACGCGCTTGACGGACTTCAAGGGCGAGGACCGCAATCCGGTTTGGGCGCCCGACTATCAACACTACTATTATCTGAGCGAACAGGACGGCAGTTTCAACGTCTATAAGCGGGAAGCCGCCGCGGGCTCGACGGCGCAGAAGTTGACCGACTTTCAGACGCATCCGGTGCGCTTCCTGAGCGTTGCGGCCGACGGCCTGTTGTGCTTTACCTATAATGGCGAAATATATACGATGCGCGAGGGCGCGCAGCCGGTCAAGCTGGCGGTTCGGATTGTGAACGACCCCGCCGAAAAGGAATTGATCAAGGGGATTCTGCGCAACGGCGCCTCCGAAATCGCCGTGTCGCCGGATGGCGACGAAATCGCGTTTGTGCTGAAAGGCGATGTCTATGTGACCTCGGTCGAATACGAGACGACGAAGCGGGTGACGGCTACGCCCGAATATGAGCGCAACATCAATTTTGCGCCCGATGGCCGTTCCATCGCCTATGCCTCCGAACGCAACGGCCTGTGGCAGATTTACCAGACGTCGATTGTATCCAAGGATGAAGACGGCTTCGTCTATGCGACCGAACTCAAGGAAGAACCCTTGGCCAAATCGGAGGCCACGAGCTTCTATCCCAAATACAGCCCGGACGGCAAGTCGTTGGCTTTCCTGCGTAACCGCACCGAAATCTGCGTCTTGGACTTGAAATCGGGCAAGGTGCATACGGCCATGGACGGCAAATTCGAGTATTCGTATTCCGACGGCGACCAGTCGTTCAGCTGGAGCCCCGACAGCCGTTGGATTCTGACGGGTTATATCGGCACGGGCGGTTGGAACCATAAGGACTTGGCGATGGTCAAGGCCGACGGTTCGGGCGAAATCCACAACCTGACGAACAGCGGCTACAGCGAAGGCAACGGCCAATGGGCGTTGGGCGGCAAGGCCATGATGTTCATCAGCGACCGCAACGGCTACCGCAGTCATGGTTCGTGGGGCAGCGAAGACGATATCTATCTGATGTTCTTCGACCGCGAGGCCTACGAACGTTTCAAGATGGATAAGGAGAGCGTGGCCCTGGCCGACAAGAAGAAAGAATCGGAAAAGGGCAAGAAGGACAAGAAAGAGGCCGACAGCGCTTCCGATAAGAAAGACAAGGTGGAACCGCTGACGTTCGATTGGGATTATCTCGACGAACGCACGGTGCGGCTCACGTCGGTGGATAACGTCGTGGATATGTTCCTTGACAAGGATGGCGAAAAACTCTATTACATCGCCCCCAATCAGGACAAGTTCGCGCTTTGGGTCAAGGATCTGCGCGAAGACAAGACCGAAATCAAGGTGCGTGACGTGGGCTACGGCGCGCTCTTGCCCACCGAAGACGGCTCGGCTTTCTTCATGTTGGGCCGCAATGGCATTCAGAAAATCACGGCGGCCAGCGGTGAGGTGGAATCGGTGGATTTCGCGGCCGTGCATACGGCTTCCCCCGCCAAGGAACGCGCCTATTGGTTCAACCATATTTGGCGTCAGGTGCTCGACAAATTCTACGACCCGACGTTCCGCGGTATGGACTGGAAGGCGTTTTACGACAACTACGCGCGCTTTTTGCCGCATATCAACAACGGCTACGATTTCTCGGAGATGGCGAGCGAACTGTTGGGTGAACTCAACGCCTCGCATACGGGTTGCCGTTTCTATGGCAACGGCGGCGGCATGGGCACGGCGGAACTGGGCGTTTTCCTCGATCCGACGTTTAAGGGCGACGGCTTGAAGATACAGGAAGTGCTGTTCAACGGGCCGTTTGCCGTCGTGACGCCGGAAGTCAAGGCGGGCGACGTGATTACGCATATCGACGGCAAGGCCGTCAAGGCCGGCGAAGACTATTATCCGCTGTTGGAAGGCAAGGTGGGCGTCAAGACGCGCTTCACGATACAGCCGGCCAAGGGCAAGGCGTTCGACGTGACCGTCAAGCCGATTTCCGCCGGGGCGCAGTACGACCTGCTGTATCACCGTTGGGTGAAGCGGAACGAGGCGCTCGTGGATTCGCTGTCGAACGGCCGTCTGGCCTACGTCCATATCGAAGGCATGGATTCGCCGAGCTTCCGCCGCGTGTACCGGCAGCTGCTCAACGACAAGAACCGCAACCGCGAGGCCGTGATTGTGGATACGCGCCACAACGGCGGCGGCTGGCTGCACGACGACGTGGCCACGCTCTTGAGCGGCAAACGTTACGTCCGTTTCTCGCCGCGCGGCCAGTTCGTTTCCGATGAGCCGTACAGCAAGTGGACGAAACCGTCCTGTATGCTCGTGGGCGAAAACAACTATTCCGACGCGCACGGTACGCCTTTCGTCTATAAGGCCTTGGGTATCGGCAAGCTGATAGGGGCGCCGGTTCCCGGCACGATGACGGCCGTATGGTGGGAGTCGTTGCCCGGCGGTTACGTGTTCGGCATTCCGCAGGTTGGCACGTTGGACGAAGACGGCAACTATCTGGAGAACCAGGAACTGCAACCCGACGTCTTGATTTACAATACGCCCGAGACGATGGCCGCCGGCCGCGACCTGCAAATCGAAAAGGCCGTCGAGGTCATGTTGCAGGAAGTGGATGCGTTGAAGAAATAAGTCCAAGGATACATAATAGAGGCAGAAAAAGAGGGGATTGTCTTACCTGGCAGTCCCCTCTTTGTATTTGCACGGAACCGGAGGTTTAAGTATATTTGTAAAACTGTTGTTTCTGTAACGCAGGGGTGTTATGAAAAAGTTGGTTCTAATTGGCATTGGTTTGTTGCTGTGCATAGGGCTACTCTCGGTTGTCGCGTGCAAACGGACGAAAGAGGTCGAATTTGTTATATTGGCTTCAGGCGAACAGAGTCGATGTACACTTGATTACTATCAAATCATAACGGACGAGGCGGCTTATCGTCAATGCGAAAACAGGTTGTCGGTATCGTTGCCGGCGGTTGATTTTTCTGCTTGGCAGGTCGTGGCGGTGTTTGATACGGTTAGGTCACATCCTTTGTATCATATCGGTATTGCGAAAATCACAGAAGAAGACAACTATGTGAATGTACAGGTTAAGCGGGATTGTGATTCAAGGCAAGGCGGGTATTCGCAAGCCTATGTCTTGGCGCGTATGCCTCGGATACAGAAAAGTGTACATTTTGAAACGTTGCCTTTCATCGGTGATGAAACGGGCTATATTCCGCAAGAAGGGGTCAGTCCTTGTCTGAATCATGCGTATGCTACTAATGCCGGGAATGAAACGCTTTATTTCAAATTTGTGGATGGTGGTGTACTTTGGCTTGAACACCGGGGTATGGAGTTGAATTGCGCTCCAACAATTTGGGTTGAGACGAGTGTGAGGTTAGAAAAAGACTATTTGTATGTAAATGAAGATGAACGCCTTGGTGCTGATTCGATGTTGGCGCTATGTACTTGTGCCAAGATTGTAGGCTATAAGTCGGAAGGTATAGTGCCGGAAACCGATTCTCTGCAAGTTGAGTTGGTCTTTTCCACTTTCGAATGGGGACAGCGTTCCCGCTCCTTTAAAATCCCGTCTTCGGGCAGTGGTGAGGTCGTGATAGGGGAGAGGTTGTGGCCCTGAGGTAGAGGCTCTTCCCATTGTGTTCGCCCTCTTTTTTACAAAATTTTGTCAATAGTATTGCTATATCAAAAAAAAGTGTTACCTTTGCCCCCGTTTTCATGATTGTAGAAAGCTTCCTTAGCTCAGCTGGTTAGAGCATCTGACTGTTAATCAGAGGGTCCAAGGTTCAAGTCCTTGAGGGAGCGCAAAAGGGCAGTCCGATAAGGCTGCCTTTTTTGTTTTCAATCCAAACCAAAGCGCATACCATGTTCGGAACGCCGCAACATCCCACTTTATGGCTGTCGCCCATGGAGGGCGTCACGGACCCGCCGTTCCGCCATATCTGCAAGGGCTACGGCGTCGATGTGTCGGTTACCGAGTTCATTTCGTCCGAAGCCTTGGTGCGCAGCGCCCGAAAGAGTTTCGACAAGATGGCGTTCGACCTCTTGGACGCGCCGACGGCCATTCAGATTTTCGGTCATGATGAAAAGAGCCTGTGCGAGGCGGCGGAACTGGCCGCGGCCCGCAAACCGGCTTTCGTCGATATCAACTGGGGCTGTCCGGTGCGCAAGGTCGTGAGCAAGGGCGCGGGGGCCGGCATCCTGCGCGACATACCGCGCATGGTATCCGTCACCGCGGCGGTGGTGCGGCATCTGGAGCCGCTCGGGATGCCCGTCACGGTCAAGACCCGTCTCGGCTGGGATTTCTCCGATTTGCCGATTGTGGAGGCCGCCGAGCGGCTCCAGGACGTGGGCATCGCGTGTATCGGCATCCACGGCCGCACGCGCTCGCAACTCTACGCAGGCGCGGCCGACTACACGCTCATCAAGGCGGTCAAGGACAACCCGCGGATGCGGATACCCGTTATCGCCAACGGCGATATCGATGCCGGCCCCAAGGCCAAGGAAGTGCTGGCCTATACGGGCGCGGACGGCCTGTTGGTGGGGCGCGCGGCCATCGGCAACCCATGGATTTTCTCGCAAATCAAGCATTACCTCGCCACGGGCACGGAACTGCCGTTGCCGGATTTGGCCACACGCCAGGCGGCCTGCCTCGCGCATTTCGCGGCCTTGGTCGAACACTACGGGCCGGCGGTCGGCGGGCAACTCATCAAAATCCATTATTCCGGCTATTTCAAGGGCTTGAGCGGCTTTAAACCGTTCAAGGCGCGGCTCATGCAGACGGGCGATTACGGGGAGGCCGCCGCCATTCTGGAAGAATA
>CAMXAS010000104.1 GCA_947179195.1 uncultured Bacteroidales bacterium | reverse complement strand
TTGCATGTATTAAGCCTGCCGCTAGCGTTCATCCTGAGCCAGGATCAAACTCTTCGTTGTAATTAAAAGTTTGTATATCGAACTCCATCTTCCGTCTTTCAACTTCCGACAAAGCTCTCACTGTCTCTGCAAGATGTTCCTCTCTATAAATTCTTAACGGGTAAAATAAATCTTACCTTCAAACTTATAGCGATCATTTTTTCGCTATTGCTTGGTTTACAAAATGTCAATGAACTTTGTCCCCCTCGTCTGAACCAGTGGTTCCGGCGAAAAAGGAGTGCAAAGATACGAATCTTTTTTTTATCTGCAAACTTTTTGCCTGATTTTTTTCGAAAAAAGATAAAAAAAACGGGGCACTTTTATGTACCCCGTTCATTGACAGCACGCTAACAAGGCTTGCCGTCCGCTACTTTTTTAGTGGATTTCGATGGTCCGGTCGTTTTTCCGCCGGTCTTCCTCGCTCATTTTGGGCATCTCGACCGTGAGAATCCCGTTGTCAACCTTGGCCGAAATTTTGCTTTTATCCACATTTTCAGGCACTATAAAGTTTTTCTGAAATTTGGTGTAGGCAAATTCGCGCCGCAGGTAGCGTACCGGCTTGAGGTCGGCCGACGCTTCTTCAGCCTTAGCCTCCTCTTTTTCTTGCGGTTGCGCCTCGGGCTGACGTTCCTCCGACTCGGTTTTCTTCTCCACGCTCACCATCAGACAGCCCTGGTCGTCCAAGCGCAGGCGGAAGTCCTCGCGCCCCATGCCCGGCATCGCCAGTTCCAGTTCGTAAGCTTCTTCAGTTTCCTTGATATTGATGGCGGGCGTCGTCAACTGCATTTTGGGCATCAGGTCGTTGTCAAACATACTCGCCAACATACCGGGCAACCAGTTTTCGTTTCTTTTAAGTAACATCATGATTTTGTCCTCCTGTTTTTTGTTTTCTAATTGACCCGCAAGCGGGGCGCCGCGGTTTGCGGCACGCTTTACCTTTGAACAATTCCCGTGCCGGGAACAGAAACGCATCATCCTGCAATAAAATCAAGACAAATTGTCGTTTTTCAATAACAAAATATGTCTTTTTGGCATTTTTACATACTATTCCGCCAAATTTCCCCTTTATCGCGGCCCTACTATATAATATTTACCCCTATCTCCGCCTACCGCTTTTTTTTTACGCTTTTTTGTTTTATCTTTGCCCCCGTTTTCGGGAAACGAAAACCCTGTGCTTGTCCTATGGTGTAATTGGCAACACGTCAGATTCTGGATCTGAAGAGTCTAGGTTCGACCCCTAGTAGGACAACTTCCGCCGACGGTTTCGCCGGCTTTTTTTTTAATATCGCGCACCGACCAAGTGCGTACAAAACCGCTGAATATGCGCTTTTCTGCACGCTACATTATATATACAGGATTACTCCTGCTTCCCTTCCTTTTCACGTCCTGTAAAACCCGCTCGTCGGCCAACGACGACAAGCCGGTGCAACGCACCGTCAAGACCGTCTATCCCGAAAGCCGCACGCTGACCGAATCCCACAGCTGTATCATCGTCGGCAACAAGAACATCGCCATCCGCCCCAAAATCACGGCCTTTATCGAGCAGCAACATATCAACGAAGGGGATTTCGTCAAGGAAGGCCAACTGCTGTTTACGTTGGAGGACGTGCAAATCAAGGCGGCCATGAACGTGGCCGAAGCCAATATCCAGGTGGCGGCCGCGCAGTTGGAAACGTCCCAATTGACGTTGAATACCAAAGAGGAGTTGCACAAACGCAATATCATCAGCGACTACGACCTGCAACTGGCGCGCAACGACGTCAAGGTCAAGGAATCGCAACTGGCGCAGGCGCAGGCGCAACTCGCCAATGCCGAGCAGGAATTCGCCTACACGCGCGTCACCAGCCCGGCCGACGGCATCGTGGGCGTCATCTCGATGAGCCCGGGCAACCTGATTGGCCCCAACTCCGAAAAACCGCTGACGCAGGTGACGCAAATCAGCATCATGCGGATTTATTTCTCAATGAGCGAACGCCAGGCCCTCGCCTTGTCGCGCCAATACGGCTCGCTCCACAACATGGTGGCGCAAATGCCGCCCTTGCGCCTGAAACTGTCGGACGGCAGCCTGTACCCGCACGAAGGCCAACTCATCACCATCAGCGGCAGCGTGGATGTCAACACGGGGGCCCTCCGCGCCCGCGCCAATTTCCCCAACCCCGAATACAGCCTCCGTAGCGGCTACACGGGCACGATTCTGATTCCCTATACCGTGGATTCCGTCTTCGTGATACCGCAAAGCGCCACGTTCGAGATTCAGAACCGCCGCTTCGTCTATGTCGTCGATACGGCCACGGGGCGCGTCAAATCGCGGGCCGTCGAAGTGCATCCGCTCAACGACGGCTTGAACTTCGTCGTGCTGGACGGCCTGACAAGCGGCGAGCAAATCGTGACCGAGGGCGCGGCCTTCCTGAAAGAAGACCAGTTAATAGAACCGATTTCCGACACGCTCACCCGCTAAACCATGAACGTAGATCTCTTTATCAAACGGCCGGTTCTATCCACCGTTATCTCCATACTGATTGTCATCCTGGGCCTCATCGGCCTGGTGTCGTTGCCCATCGAGCAATACCCGAACATCGCGCCGCCCACCATCAGCGTCTCCACGACCTATACCGGCGCGGACGCCCGCACGATTCTCAACAGCGTCATCACGCCTTTGGAAGACGCCATCAACGGGGTGGAAGACATGAACTACATGGTCTCCAAGGCCACGAACGACGGCAGCGCGCAAATCACGGTCTATTTCCGGCAGGGCACCGACCCCGATATGGCGGCCGTGAACGTGCAGAACCGCGTGGCCAAGGCCACGAACCTGTTGCCGGCCGAAGTCGTGCGCGTGGGCGTGACGACGCGCAAACGGCAGACGAGCACGTTGCTCATGTTCACGACCTACAGCCCCGACGACCGCTACGACGAGACGTTCATCGAGAACTACCTTAAAATAAACGTCGTGCCGCAAATCATGCGCGTCAAGGGCGTGGGCGACGCCTCGGCCTTCGGCTCGCACGACTACGCGATGCGGATTTGGCTGCGGCCGGACGTGATGGCGCAATACCAGCTTATGCCGTCCGATATCACGGCGGCCTTGGCGCAACAGAACATCGAAGCCGCGCCCGGCAAATTCGGCGAGAACTCGGAGCAGGCGTTTCAGTATATACTGCGTTACAAGGGCCGTCTGCCCAACCCGATTGACTACGAGAACATCGTGCTGGCCGTAAAGCCCAGCGGCGAAGAACTCAAGCTCGGCGACGTGGCGCGCGTGGAAATGGGCGCGCTTTCGTCCAACATCATCAGCGGCGGCATGGGGCATCCGGGCGCGACCGTGGCCATCTACCAGATGCCCGGCTCCAACGCCACGCAGGTCATCAAAGACGTGCAGGCCGTCATCGCCAAGGCCGCCGAAGAGTTCCCGCAGGGCATGGCCTATGCCGAGATGCAGAACGCCAACGACTTTCTCTACGCCTCCATCCACAAGGTTTTGCGCACGCTGATAGAGGCGTTCCTGCTCGTATTCCTCGTCGTCTATCTGTTTTTGCAGGACTTCCGCTCCACGCTGATTCCGGCCATCGCCGTGCCCGTGGCCATCATCGGCACGTTCTTCTTCCTCCAACTGTTCGGTTTCTCCATCAACCTGCTGACGCTGTTCGCCCTGGTACTCGCCATCGCGATTGTCGTGGACGACGCCATCGTGGTGGTGGAAGCCGTACACGCCAAATTAGACCAAAACTACGATTCGGCGCAGGTGGCCACCATTGATGCCATGCACGAGATTTCGGGCGCGATTGTCTCCATCACGCTCGTCATGGCCTCGGTCTTCATCCCGGTCACGTTTATCGGCGGCACGTCGGGCATTTTCTACACGCAGTTCGGCATCACGCTGGCCGTGGCCATCCTGCTGTCGGCCGTCAACGCCCTGACGCTCTCGCCCGCCCTGTGCGCGATGTTGCTCAAACCGCACGTGCAAAAGCCCGTGGAGAAACGCCGCGTCATCGACTATTTCCACAGCGGCTTCAACCGGGTGTTCGAAGCCACGACGCTACATTATAAAAAGGCCGTCAACCGCTTTGTCCGCCGCCCGTGGCTCTCGTTCGGCCTCGTGGCGGTCTTCATCGCCATCCTGTTCCTGCTCATGCGCCATACGCCCAAAGGCCTCGTGCCCAACGAAGACAACGGCGTGATGTTCGTGGGCGTGAACCTGCCGCCGGCCACGACGCTCTATCAGACCGACCTCGTGATGAACCGCATCGACAGCCTTATCGCCACGCACCCGGCCATCAAGTCGCGCTCCAAACTGACGGGCTTCGGCTTTATCTCCGGCAACGGCAGCTGTTACGGCAACTTCACGCTCAACCTCAAACACTGGGACGAACGGCGCGATTACCCGCTCAGCCGCGTGACGGCCGACCTGAACAAACTGCTGAAAGAGCAGGTGCACGAAGCGCAAATCATGATTTTCTCGCCCCCCATGATTTCGGGTTTCAGCGCGACGAACGGGTTTGAGTTCAGTTTGCAGGACAAACGCGGCGGCGAAATCGAGGATTTCTACGGGGTGGCGATGCACTTCATCGACGAATTGGGCCAACGGCCTGAAATCGCGTTCGCGCGCACGTCGTTCAGCCCGCACTTCCCGCAATACATGGTGGATGTCGATGTGCACAAATGCAAGCAAGCCGGCATCGGGCCATCGGACGTGCTGTCGGTAATGCAGGCTTACTTCGGCGGTCAATACGTTTCCAATTTCAACCGTTTCAGCAAGCTGTACCGCGTCATGTTGCAGGGCGACCCGACGATGACGACCGACCCCGAAGCCACGAAAAAAGTCTTCGTGCGGACGGCCAAAGGCATGGCGCCCATCGACCAGTTCCTGAAGGTGGAGCGTGT
>CAMXAS010000103.1 GCA_947179195.1 uncultured Bacteroidales bacterium | reverse complement strand
ATTTCCAATTCGTCAATCAGCCGCTGCGCGCCCGCGAACTTGTCGATGATGAACAGGCAGTAGCGGATGTCGAGCGTGATGTTTCGGCATTGGGTCGGGTCGTAGTGGATGTCGCTCATCGTGCCCTCCCAGTTGCGGTCGAAGTTCAGCCCGATGAGTTCGCCGCGGCCGTTGAGGACGGGGCTGCCCGAGTTGCCGCCCGTGGTGTGGTTCGTGGCGATGAACGCCACGGGCAGCCGACCTGCCGAGTCGGCATAGGGGCCGAAGTCCTGCGCGGCATAGAGCTCTTTGAGGCGGTCTTCCACCACATAGTCGTAGATGTCGGGATTCTCCTTGGCCATGATGCCGTCGATGGTCGTGAAGGGCGCGTAGTGCACGGCGTCGGCCGGCGAGAAGCCCTTGATCTGGCCGTAGGTCACACGCAGCGTGAAGTTGGCGTCGGGGTAGAAGCGGCGCTCCGGCTGCATCGCCATCTGGCCCTGCATATACAGGCGTTGCAGCGAGTCGATGTCGGCGCTGAGGCGGGCCACGGTGGGCCGCACCTGATTGAGGTACTGGCCGTAAATCAGCCGCGCGTACTTGCAGGCCACGTCGTTCTCCACGGTCTTGATAAAGTTCTTGCGCTTGGCGTAGGGCGTGTTCAACAGCGCTTCGGCCTTGTCGGCACTCACGAACAGGCTCTTGGCGTAGAGGTCTTTCTGCGTGGCGGCGTCGGGCTCGACGGCCATCTCCTCGTGGTTCATCGCCAGCAGCGTCCTGAAGATGTCCTCATCCACGCGCGGGTCGTAGTTCTTGTAAAACAGTCCGGCGCGTTTGTGCAGCGCGTCGAGGCCGGCTTGCCAGGCCGAGTCGC
Source organism: uncultured Bacteroidales bacterium (assembly GCA_947179195.1). Taxonomy (GTDB): domain Bacteria; phylum Bacteroidota; class Bacteroidia; order Bacteroidales; family P3; genus CAMXAS01. Next base: position 4,067 of record CAMXAS010000103.1, on the reverse strand, counting down.
TGAAGCCGTCGGCCGAGGCCGCTTCCGCCAGTCGCCCGTAGGCATAGGCGATGGACAGCAACTCCGGCGCCATGCCGATTTCCTGCAACATGACCGACATGACGTTGTAAGGCTCCAAGGCTTGGTAGGCGGCTTCCAGCGCCGGCAATACGCCGCGGTAGGCCGCGCCCTCGTCCGTCATCGTCCAGGCCGTGAAATCCTTTTCAAACGCCTGTTTAGCCGCCACCGTCTTGAGGCGTGCGATGCCCTTGCTTTCGCCAATCCATTTCTTCCAGCCGTTGGCGATGGAAGCCGCCTTGGCCGCGTACTGGATGCGCGTCAGCGGGTCGGCGTTCATGGCCGCCTTGATGACGTCCAGCCGCCGCGTGCGCGCCGCGATACGGATCGGGTTCTCCACCTCGGCCACCTGATGCACGGCGTACGACGACAGGTATTCCTGCGTGCGGCCGGGGTAGCCGAACACAAACGTAAAGTCGCCCGGGTTCAGCCCCCGCAGGCTGATGGGGAAGAACTGCCGCGGGCGGTAGGGGCGGTTGTCCGCGCTGTAGGGCGCGGGCTGGTTGTTGCTGTCGGCGTAGATGCGGAACACCGAGAAGTCGCCCGTATGGCGCGGCCACATCCAGTTGTCGGTGTCGCCGCCGAACTTGCCGATGTTGGAGGGCGGCGTCCCCACTAAGCGTACGTCCTCAAACACCTCGTTCACGAACATATAATACTGGTTGCCGTAGTAGAACGGCACGATGCGGACGCGGTAGTGCGTGCCGGCTTCGGTGGCCTCCTTGAGCGCCTGCATCCGCTGCCGCACGCTGTCGGCGCGTTCCTTCTCGCCCAGGCCTTCCGGCAAGCCGCCCAGCATGGCCTCCGTCACGTCCTCCATGCGCACGAGGAAGGTCACGCTCAAGCCGGGGCAGGGCAGTTCGTCGGCCTCCGACGCGGCCCAAAACCCGTTCGTCAGGTAGTCGTGCTCCAGCGACGAGTGGTATTGGATTTGGCCGAAGCCGCAGTGGTGGTTCGTAAAGAGCAGGCCGCGGTCCGACACCACCTCGCCCGTGCAGCCGCCGCCGAAAATCACCACGGCGTCTTTGAGCGAGCTGTGGTTGATGCTGTAAATGTCGTCCGCGCTCAGTTGCAGGCCCTTGCTCTGCATATCCGTCTCGTTGCGGTTCAAGAGCATCGGAATCCACATCCCCTCGTCGGCCCGCGCCGGCGTGCCGAGGCCCGCCGGAAGCAGTACGCCCGCCAGTAGCAGGCTCAAAATCCAAAATCGTTTCATAATATTTGCTGTTTAATAAATGCGGTTTTTTATATGCGGTTTTTTGTCTAATGCGGCCTCAAATCGCCGTCTCCGCCGGCAGCGCGCAGGCCTCCTGTCGGCAGACGTCCTCCAGTTTGGCGAGTTCCCACGGCTTGCCGTAGTCGAACAGCCGGCCGAACGGCTGCGTCAGTTTCTTGAGCAGCAACGTGCTCTCCGGCTGTACGTTGTGCAGCTTCCACATCGCCTCCTCCACCGCCGCCCAGTCGGGATGCGTCAGTTTGAGGCTGATGAACTGATCCACATTATATATTTTGGTCTCTATGTTCGAGATGTTCTCCGAAAGAATCTGCCGCCGCGCCTTCGTGATTTGCTGTTCGCCCACCTCGTACAGCACGTTGAGGTATTTCTCGTACAGCACGTATTCGTTGAGCATGAACGCCAGGTTGCGCCCCGAAAACCGCTTCCAGAACACCATGGGCTGCGGCGTGGCCAGGAAGCGGCCTAGCATGAACGAGCCCGCGTCCAGCCCCGACCGTTTGCGTTCCAGACAAAAGGCGTCCGCGTGTTCGAAGAACGTGATTTTGCGGTCGGTGGACAGGAACTCATACACGCGGTATTGGTCTTGGTGCGAGCCCATCGAGCTCTCCATCAGCTGGCTCACGTATTGCTCCACGTTGCTGTCGAACCATTCGTTCACGAACGCGCGCGCCGTCTCCGGATGTTCGCTCATGTCGGTGCGGATCAGGCGGACGAGGTTGTTCAAGTCCACGATGTCGGGCACCTCTATCGAGGTCACGATGTCCGTATATTTCCGGTAGGCCTCCTTCATGCGGATGAACACGGCCTCCTCCTTGGGCGTCAGGTCGAGTTGCACGCCGTTGAGGTAGTCGAGGAAGCGCGCCGGCTTGAACTGGCCGCGTCCCTTGTAAATCGTGGCGTTCTTGCTGGAGAGCGTGATTTCGTCGCCCTCGCTGATGCGCAGGCCCTCCGCGTTCACGAGCGATTTCTCTTCCATGCGGACGCCGTATTGTTGCAGGTTCAGGAAGGCGGGGATGCCGTAGCCGCGGCAGGCCGTCACCACATGGATGGCGGCGGGCGTCATGCTCGCGATGGCGTCCATCTCGCTGAGTACAATCGTGTCTTCGGGCAGGAAACGCTCTTTGCAGAGGCAGATTTTCTCGCCCTTGCGTTTCAGTTCCAAGGCCACGGCCGTGTTGAAGCACAGTTTGGCCGACACCGCCGAGCGGGGCAGTACGTTCACGCCTTTCGAGAAGAAGATGAGCGTCTGCAACGAGCTGTCGTCGATGCGTTCCGAGAAAATCTGCCGCCGGTGGTACGGGCGCACGAGTTCGCCCACGCGCCGTTTGCTGATCATGCCGGCTTCGTACAGGGCCACCGACGACAGCAGGGCCGAGCGGCCGGTCAGTTCGCTCTCGTTGATTTGCAGTACGGCGAACAGGTCGGCCTTGCCCTGGCGGCTCTCCGTGCCGAACTCAATCGTGACGGGCGAGCCGAGCCGTTTCTCCAGTTTGGGCAACAGCGGGTCGAAGTGATAGACGGCCGGAAACGTCTCCTTGATTTGCGCGCGGTCGAAGTATTCGCAGTCTTGAGGCGAGAGGTTGCCGGTCATGATTTCCTCGCCGAAGATATCGGGATAACTCTCTATCTGCACGCCGAGCCCCGTGCGGGAGTGACGGCTGTACAGCACGCCCGGGTACGACGACTCGCTGCCGATGGTCCACACCATCTTCTGCAGGATCAGCGACGGGTAGGCCGTCCGTCCCTGCATGAACGTCATGAGCAGGTCTTGGTTGTTCCGATAGAAGTTTTGTATATATTTAAGATAGGCGTAAAGCTGTTCGAAGGCGTCGTCCAAATAGCGTTTGCCGTCGGGGTGCCGTTCGATGAGCCGTTCCGTTTCGGCAATCCATTGCTGGCGGCGTTCCAGGGCGGCCTGCCGTTCCTGCTTGCCCGACGGGCGGCTGTGCCGCGCAATCTCTTCGGCCTGTGCCTCCGCCTCGTAGGGGTTGGGCTCGTTGAACAGCATCTTGTAAAGCCCGATGAGGTTGTTCCAATAGATGCGCGTGGCCATTTGGGCGCCGTGGTTGCGCAACAGCCCCTTGTAGGCCGTGCGGTTCGTGCCCACGTTGAGCAGCGTGGGCATGAGACCGGGTATATACTGCGGCATCGTGCTGCGCAGGGCCATGATGAGCGGGGCGGCCGACGCGCCGAGCCGGCAGCCCGTCATGATTTCGAGGTTGCGGACGGCTTGTTTGAGATACGTGCGCTGGCGCGTTTCCTCCTCGGCCTGTTGCGCCGGCTCGGCGTTGGCGAAGCGGGCGGCCTGTTCAAACACCTTCGACGAAAGCAGGCTGAAGTCGGGCACGGCGTAGCCCGTGCGCGTCAGGTCGGTCAGCATCACGCCCTTGTGGCTGATTTCATAGACGTTGTGCGTCTTGGGCGACAGGGCGGAGGTGACGTATTCCGTGTCGATGAGCGGGTGCTCCGACACATAGGCGCGGCATTGCCCGTAGAACCCGCGGCGGATGGATTGCAGCCGCTTGATGGCTTCGGCCTCGCCGCGCGACTCCAAAACCAGCAGTTTGAGAAACTCCTCGGCCTCCGCGCCGCGGTGCCGCAGCATGAAATAGACATCGTACCAGCGCGGCGCGATTTCGGCGGGCTCGGCCGTGTCTTTCGGCCAGCGGTAGATAATCGTGCCGGGCTTGTTGCCTTCCGGCTCGCGGTCTTTCTCGAACTCCCGGGCGCCCTTCTCCACAAAGAGGTTGAGCATAAAGTAGTTCGGGTAACT
>CAMXAS010000102.1 GCA_947179195.1 uncultured Bacteroidales bacterium | reverse complement strand
CCGCCATCCACCACGCCTATGATGACGCCCTCGCCCCGAAAGGAAGGCACGTCCGGCGCCACCAACGCATTGGAGTCTTGCAGGCGGTCAACGCGGGTGGCCTTACGGCTCTCGTCCATATTGAGCCGCGCACGTTGCCCCGTCTGCACCTGGCGGACGCCTTCCACCGCCGCCAGTTCTTCCAAACGGCTGACGGGAATCAAACCCGTGCAAATGGTCTTTAACTTGGTCTGTACCTTGAAGCCCAAGGCCCCGGCTTCCTGCAAGGCGGGCTCCATGGCTTCGGCGCTGTGGAACGTGACCCATACCGGCAGCAGGACCGTTTCGGACTTGGCCTGCGCGTTGCCCGCGGTTTTAAGGCCGTATTGCCGTTGTAAGTCCGCAAAGGCCGAATCCCGTTCGGGCGCGGCGGGGTTTTTCTGCTGGAATGCTTGTTGAAACGCACGCCATTCGGACAGGAACATCCGGGCTTCGGCGGAGAGCGCGGTTTGCGCCGAGGCCGTGCCGCAAGCGGCCAACAACAGACCTATGCCTATGAAAAGGCCTGTCAAAACATGGGATTTTTTCATCGTTGTATAAGGGTCTTTAAAATGGTCTAACAAATATAGGGTAAAACTATGGCAAAGCCAAGCCTGACGGCCATCAGGCCATATAGCCGAACCGCTTTAAGGCGTTCTCGCTGTTGCGCCAGTTCTGCAACACCTTGACCTGTATCTCCAAAAAGGCTTTCTTGCCCGTAAATTGCTCGATACGGCGGCGCGCCTCGGTGCCGAGCCGCTTGATGGCCGCGCCAGCAGGCCCGATGATGATGCCTTTCTGCGACTCCTTCTCCACGAAAATCAACGCGCGGATATGGTCGATATGCGGCTTTTCCTCGTAGGCCTCCACGACGACTTCCACCGAGTAGGGGATTTCCTTCTGATAGTAGAGCAACAGCTTCTCGCGGATGATTTCCGACACGAAAAAGCGCATATTGCGGTCGGAGAGTTCGTCTTCGGGGTAATAGGCGGGGTGCTCGGGCAGATGCGCCAAAATCTTGTCTATGACCGTTTCGATGTTGAACTTGTGCAGGGCCGACACGGGCAGCAGTTCGGCTTCCGGCCAGGCGGCCTGCAATTGTTGCAGTTTCTGCACGACTTCATTTTGCTCCGACAGGTCTATCTTGTTGACGAGCAGGATGACGGGCTTGCCGCCCGCCTTGACCTTTTCGATGATTTCGGTGTTCTTGAATTCCTCGCCCCGGTCGGAGATGAGCAGGAAGACGTCGGCGTCGGAAAGGCTGTCCTCGACGGCCTCCAACATACTCTCCTGCAATTTATAGTGCGGGTGCACCATGCCCGGCGTGTCGGAGAACACGATTTGATAGCCCTCTCCGTTGAGGATGCCGAGGATGCGGTGGCGCGTGGTCTGCGCCTTGGGCGTGGTGATGCTCAGCGTCTCGCCTATCAAGGCGTTGAGGAGCGTGGATTTGCCGGCGTTCGGGTTGCCGATGATGCTTACGTAGCCCGCCCGCATGGGCGCTGGTTGCGGGGCGGCGTCAGGTCGGGTGGTCATAATCTTCGCGTCTTTGGGATTCGGTATTGGCCCGCGCTACCACGGCAGGTTGGCGCAGGCTTTGGTGGCGGTGCAATGCAGGGCGCAGTCCTCGCAGGCGGCCAACTCGCCGTGCAGACGGCGCTGCACGAGGCGCGTGAGGTGGTCTTCGAGGGGGGCGACGCCGATTTCGCGGATGACCTCAGCGGCGAACGCATACATGAGCAGGCGTCGCGCCGTGGCTTGCGAGATGCCGCGGCACCGCATATAGAACAGGGCCTTTTCGTCGAGCTGCCCCACGGTGGCGCCGTGGCTGCACTTGACGTCGTCGGCGTAGATTTCCAAATAGGGCTTGGTCTGGAACTTGGCCTTCTTGGTGAGCAACAGGTTGCGGTTGGTCTGATAGGCCTCGGTCTTCTGCGCGCCGGAGGCCACGAGCACATGGCCTTCGAAGCGGCCCGAGGCGCTGTCGTCCAAGATGCCCTTGAACAGCTGACGGCTGCGGGCTTCGGGGCTGTTGTGGTTAATCTTGACCCTGTTGTTGACCTTCTGCGTGCCGTCGACGAGGTAGAGACCGAGCGCGGAGGCCTCGGCCTGCACACCGTTGAGGTTGATTTGCTGGTCGTTTTGCAGGAAACCGCCGTTGAGGCTGCAGAAGCAGGTGTGCAGGCCGGCGCCGGCCGCCACGTCCGCCTGCAGGTCGTTGGTCACGCGGCAGCGGTTGTTGATGTTCTGCAAAGAGAGCCACGAGAGGCGGGCGGCCGGCGCCAGTTCAAGGCGCACCGCGCCTTGAACGGAGGCCTCCGTCTCCATATCGCTGTCGATGCAGTGCACGACGGTGAGCTGCGCCCCGCGTTCCAACTCCACGCGCAGCGAGAGCGTGAAGTCTTGCTTGGAAGACAGGGCCTTGCAGTCGATTTCTTTCTTGCACAATACGATGATTTGCAGTGGCTTATCAACGTGTACGCCTTCTTCCACGCGCACCACGAGCGTACCGTCGGCCTCGCGGAAAACCTGCCACGGCAGACCGGGCCGCCGCGCCGTCAGGTTGTCGGGCAGCCGGCCGTTGAGCCAGATGAGCGAATGGGTGTCGAGGTCGCTCACGTCGCAGCGGAACGCGCCGCTTTCTATCTTGCTCATAAACTCCCCTCCGCCTTTAACCAGTCGTAACCTTTTTCTTCCAACTCCAACGCCAGTTCCTTGGGGCCGGTCTTGACGATGCGGCCATCGGCCAGCACGTGTACGAAATCCGGCACGATGTAGTCGAGCAAGCGCTGGTAGTGCGTGATGACGACGATGGCATTGTCTTTACGCCGCAGCTGGTTGACGCCGCCCGCCACAATGCGGAGCGCGTCGATGTCGAGGCCCGAATCGGTCTCGTCCAGGAACGCCAGCGAGGGTTGCAACATCGCCATCTGGAAAATCTCGTTCTTTTTCTTCTCGCCGCCGGAAAAGCCTTCGTTGACGGAGCGTTTGGCCAGGTTCTCGGTCAACTCCACCACCTTCTGTTTCTCTTCCATATACTGCGCGAACTCCAGCATATCCATCGGGTCTTGCCCGTGGTACTTGCGCTGCTCGTTGATGGCCGTCCGCATGAAGGAAGCGATGCTTACGCCCGGAATCTCCACCGGGTACTGGAAGCCGAGGAAGACGCCCTCGCAGGCGCGCTCCTCAATCGACATCTCCAACAGGTTCTTGCCCTTGTAGAGTACCTCGCCCTTGGTGACGGTGAACAGCTCGTTGCCCGCTATGACGGACGCCAGCGTGCTTTTGCCGTTGCCGTTGGGCCCCATAATGGCGTGCACCTCGCCCGCATTGATTTGCAGGTTGACGCCCTTCAATATTTCCTTATCGCCGATAGAGGCGTGCAAGTCTTTTATTTCCAACAACATATATACAAATATTTTGCTTGTCCTTTTTAATGTGCCCCGCCGTTATCCCACGCTGCCTTCCAACGACACGCTGAGCAGCCGCCGGGCCTCCACGGCGAACTCCATCGGCAGGCGTTCCAACACCTCGCCCGCGTAGCCGTTGATAATCAGGCCCACGGCACTCTCGGCCGAGATACCGCGCTGACGGCAGTAAAACAGCTGTTCTTCCGATATCTTGGACGTGGTGGCTTCGTGCTCCACAATGGCTTCGGGGTTCTGGCACTGGATGTCGGGCCACGTATGCGCGCCGCACTTGTCGCCCATCAGCAGCGAATCGCAGCGCGAGAAATTGCGGCTGCCGTCGGCGGCGGGCATCATCTGCACGAGCCCCCGGTAGGAGTTTTGGCTCTGCCCCGCCGACACGCCCTTGGAGATAATGGTGCTGCGCGTGTTCTTGCCGATATGGATCATCTTGGTGCCCGTATCGGCCTGCTGGTGATTGTTGGTCACGGCCACGGAATAGAACTCGCCCGTGCTGTGGTCGCCCTGCAGGATGACCGACGGGTATTTCCACGTGATGGCGCTGCCGGTCTCCACCTGCGTCCACGACAGCTTGGCGTGCGCGCCCTTGCAGATGCCGCGCTTGGTCACGAAATTGTAGATGCCGCCCGCGCCCTCCTTGTTGCCGGGGTACCAGTTCTGCACCGTGGAGTATTTGACTTCGGCGTCTTTCATCACCATGATTTCGACGATGGCGGCGTGGAGCTGGTTCTCGTCGCGCATGGGCGCCGTGCAACCCTCCATATAGCTGACATAGGAACCCTCGTCGGCGATGATGAGCGTGCGCTCGAACTGCCCGCTGTTCTTGGCGTTGATACGGAAATAGGTGGAGAGTTCGATGGGGCAGCGCACGCCTTTGGGTATATACACGAAGCTGCCGTCACTGAAAACGGCCGAGTTGAGCGCGGCGAAGAAATTGTCGCCCGCCGGCACCACGGAACCCAGGTATTTCTGCACCAAGTCGGGGTAGTTGCGGATGGCCTCGCTGATGGAGCAGAAGATGATGCCCAGCTCGGAAAGTTCGTCGGAATACATCGTCTTGACCGAGACCGAGTCCATGACCGCATCGACGGCCACGCCCGTCATCACTTTCTGTTCTTCGAGCGAGATGCCGAGCTTCTCGAACGTCTCCAACAGTTCGGGGTCAACGGCCGCGGCCGCGCCCTCCGGCGTCTTGCTCTTGGGGGCCGCCCAATAGACGATGTCCTGATAGTCGATGGGCGGGTATTCGAAATGCGCCCAATGCGGCTCTTGCTTTTTCTTCCAGATTTCGAAGGCCTTGAGCCTGAAATCGAGCATGAATTGCGGTTCGCCCTTCTTGGCCGAGATGAACCGTATCGTCTCCTCGTTCAAGCCTTTGCGCAGCGTCTCCGTCTCTATGTCCGACACAAACCCCCAACGGTAGTCGCTCTGCGTGATGTCTTCTATAATCTTGTTCTTGTCTTTATCTGCCATGACAGACGATTTATAACCTACAAATTTAGTCTTTTTTC
>CAMXAS010000101.1 GCA_947179195.1 uncultured Bacteroidales bacterium | reverse complement strand
ATCATGCGCGCGATGTCGGCACGCAGGAAGTCGAGCACGGGGGCGAGGGAGTCGTTGTTGGGCACGCAGTTGAGATAGAGCGCGCCGCGCACGAAATGGCGGTTGCGGTCGGTGAGGTAGAACTGGCAGGTGGTGGCCACCTCGGGCCCCGTCAAATCGTAGATATAGCCATAGATTTTATCGTCGGGACGGTTGATTTCCGTTTCGTGCAGGCCGTTGGCCTTGGGCAGGTTGCGCTCCACGAAAAACAGGCTGTTGCGGATGCAGGAGTCCAAATCCGGGTGCGCGATATACGTGAAATTGATGGTGGCGCCGAGCGAAGGCACCACGATGTCGGCCCAGGTCTGCGCCTTGACGGGTTGGAAGTCCGCATACACGGGCAGCTCGAAGCGGAACGGATAGGCCGTGGAGTCGAAGACGCGGTAGGCCTTTTCGGGCAACTCGATATGGATGTAGGTGCGGGGCTTGGGCGTATAGGTCTGACGGCAAGCCGTCACGCTGCCCAAGGCCACGGCCAGGAGGCACAGCCTCCGTGCGGCGCGATATATACCATGCTGTTTAGTCTTCATCCCGAACCGTCATTTTAATGCGTTTGATGCGGCGGCGGTCAACGGCCTCCACGGTAAAATCGTAGGCGCCCGCCGACACCTTCTCGTCCCGCCTCGGAAAACGGCCCAGCCGCTCCAAGACGAAGCCCGCCAGCGTTTCGTACTCGCCCCCTTCGTAGTCTTCGAAAAACTCCTCCTTCAGGTTCATCAGGCGGCAGAAATCGTGAATCGGCATACGGGCGTCGAACAGATAGGTGCGGTCGCTGAGCTTGCGGTACAGGGCTTCTTCGCCGCCCTCGTCGAACTCGTCGCTGATGTCGCCCACCACCTCTTCCAAAATATCTTCCAGCGTCACCAAACCGCTCGTGCCGCCGTACTCGTCGGTAACGATGGCCATATGCACGCGCCGGGCCTGCAAGTCGCGCATGAGCGCGTCGATTTTCTCGGTTTCGGACGTAAAGAGGGCCGGGCGGACGAGCTTGCGCCAGTCGAAATCGGGCGCGGCCTGCAAATGCGGCAACAAGTCCTTGATATACAGCACGCCGATAATTTTATCCAGACTCTCTTGATAGACGGGCATACGCGAATAGGCGGTTTCCCGTATGAGCCGCATCAGCTCGTCGAAACGCGCCGAGGCCGGCACGCACACCATATTGACGCGCGGGGTCATAATGGCGCTGGCCTCCAACTCGCTGAACTGCACGATGCCCTGCAGGATTTTGACTTCCTGAACCGTATTTTGCGCCTGCGACACGGCTTCCAAGGCCGAAGACACCTGCTCGATGGAAAACGACTTTTCGTTTTCCTCGGCCTTTTGTTCCAAGACCGTATCGATGCGCGTGAGCCGGCGCGTGAGCGGGAAAAACAGCCACCGCACGGCCTCCACAAGCGGCGTGAGGCGGTAGCGCAGGCGGTCTTCGTGGCGGCGCGCATAGACGGCCGGCCACAGCTCGGCCGTGAGCAACAGGAACGCGATGGCCGATAATTGTATATACCATTCGGTCGGAAACGAGAACAGGACGAGCAACAGCCCGAACAGCGCGAAATCGTGCGAGAAACGGAGCGCGAGGTTTTCGGTATCGGCGCCCTGCCCCGCCCAAACGATGCGCGCCGCCCGGAAACAGGCCGCCATGCCCCACAATAGGAGGCCAAGCACGCCCAACAGGATGATACCGCTGACCGACATGAAAGGTTTATTTGTTGTTGTAGGCGTTCATCGTGCGCTCGATGCCCGCGAAGGCGAAGCTCTGAATCATCTCGCAGGCCGTATCCAGCTTGGCTTCCACGGCTTCGGCCTCGGCTTTTTCGAAGCGCCCCAACACATAGTCTATCTGAAAGCCCTTGGCGAAGTTATGGCCTATGCCGAAGCGCAAGCGCGGGAAAGCCGTGGTGCCCAAGGTTTCGGCAATGTGCGCCAGCCCGTTGTGGCCGCCGTCGCTGCCGCCCGACTTCATGCGCAACTGCCCCGTTTCCAAGGCCAAATCGTCCACGACGACCAGACAGCGGTTCACGTCTATTTTCTCTTTCGTGAGCCAGTAATGCACGGCCTTGCCGCTCAGGTTCATATAGGTGGACGGCTTGATGAGTATGAGCTGGTGGCCCCTGCAACGCACCGTGGCGACGGAGGCGTAGCGATCGCTCGTAAACGCGGCGTCGGACGCGGCGGCCAAATGATCCACGACCATAAAGCCGATGTTGTGGCGCGTGCCCGCGTATTCGGCGCCGATATTGCCCAATCCTACTATCAGAAACTTCATGCCGTCTTAATCTTAGTATGCTTTGGCGAAAATGACGCGGCGGTGCGAAGGCTTGCCGCTGTATATACACTTGCCTTCTTCCTCCGGCAAATCGAACGACAGGGCGCGGATCGTGGCCTTGGTCTCCTCCTTGATTTTGACTTCGGTTTCGGTGGTGCCGTCCCAATGCGCCAAAATGAATTTGCCCTGTTCGATTTTCTCCTTGAACTCCTCCCACGTATCGACCTTTATCGTGTTGTCCTCGCGGTGTTTGAGCGCGCGGTCGAACAGGTTTTGCTGAATCTCGGCCAAGAGCGCGGGGATGAAGCGCGTAAGGTCGTCCATCGCGTGGACGCTCTTTTCCAGCGTGTCGCGGCGGCAGACCTCAGCCGTGCCTTCCTCCAAGTCGCGCGGGCCGATGGCCACGCGCACGGGCACGCCCTTGAACTCGTATTCGGTGAACTTCCAGCCCGGCTTCTGACTGTCGCGGTCGTCGTACTTGACGCTGATGCCCTGCGCTTCCAACGCGGCCTTGATACCGTTGACCTTTTCGGTAATCTGCGCCAGCTGCTCGGCGTTCTTGAAGATGGGCACGATGGCCACCTGAATGGGCGCGAGCTTGGGCGGCAACACGAGGCCGTGGTCGTCGGAGTGCGTCATGATGAGCGCGCCCATCAAACGCGTGGAAACGCCCCAGGACGTAGCCCAAACGTGTTCGAGCTTGTTTTCCTTGTTGAGGAACGTGACGTCGAACGCCTTGGCGAAATTCTGACCCAGGAAATGCGACGTACCGGCCTGCAGGGCCTTGCCGTCCTGCATCATGGCCTCGATGCAATAGGTCTCCAACGCGCCCGCGAAACGTTCGTTGGGCGTCTTGGTGCCCTTGATGACGGGCATGGCCATGAAATTCTCGGCGAAATCGGCATAGACGTCGAGCATCTTGCGGGCTTCGGCCTCGGCCTCCTCGCGCGTGGCGTGCGCCGTATGCCCTTCTTGCCAAAGGAACTCGGCGGTACGCAGGAACAGGCGCGTGCGCATCTCCCAGCGCACGACGTTGGCCCACTGGTTGACGAGGATGGGCAGGTCGCGATACGACTGAATCCAGCCTTTATAGGTATTCCAGATGATGGTTTCGGACGTGGGCCGCACGATGAGTTCTTCTTCGAGACGGGCGGCCGGATCGACGCTCACGCCGCCGGCTTCGTCGGCCTTGAGGCGGTAGTGCGTCACCACGGCGCATTCCTTGGCGAAACCGGCCACGTGGTCGGCCTCGCGGCTGAAGAACGATTTGGGGATGAACAGCGGGAAATAGGCGTTCTGATGGCCCGTATCCTTGAACATCTTGTCGAGCGCGGCCTGCATCTTTTCCCAAATGGCGTAGCCGTAAGGTTTGATGACCATACAGCCGCGCACGGCGGAACTCTCGGCCAAATCAGCCCTCACAACCAAGTCGTTATACCATTCGGAATAATTTTCTTCCCGTTTCGTGAAATTTTTTGCCATGGTTTTATGGAGTTTGGTACAAATATTGCATAGTTTTCAACCGACGTCTTCTCCCGACAGGGGGTCGAGGTCTTGAAAACCTGCAAAAATACGAAATTTTAGAAAAAGGAGGCGATATGAAAACGGCCTTACGGAACATAACGGGAACCAAAACGGCGGGCAACGGCCTGCTCGTGGCTTTGATGGCGGTCTTGGCCGTCGGCTGCAACAGCGTTTACATGAACTTCGATTACGACGACGTTTACGGCCACGCCCCCACGAAGGCGCAGGAAAGACAGGCCATCGCAAAGGCCGCACACGCCCGCAACCAAGCGCAACAGGCCGCGGAACCCACCTATTATTACGATGAGGAAACCGGCGAATACTACGCCTACGACAGCGATACGGCCTCTTACGACTATCCCGAATTCAGCTACGACAACTATTACGACTACGAGTATTCCTCACGGTTGCGCCGCTTCCACCAGGACGACTACATCACCGACAACTATTACGACGACTATTATACGAACACCTATTGGTACGACCAGAACCCCGGTTCCTACGGCACGAGCATCTATTTGGGCGTGGGCGGCTGGGGCCCCTCGATCGGCATTTACGGCGGCGGCTGGTCGTTGAGTTACGGTTACGGCTACGACCCGTTCTGGTACCGCTCCTACCGCTATTGGCCCTCCTACACGTATTGGGACTGGGGCTGGCCCGGCTATTGGGGCCCCACCTACTATGGCTGGGGCGGCGGTTACTGGGGCGGCTGGCACAACGGCTACTGGAACGGCTATTGGGACGGTTACCACGACGGCTACTGGGGCTGCGGCTGGGCCTGCAACGACTATTTCTACAATTCCTACGACCCGAATACGTATTACAAGCAGGAAATCCGGCGCGGCCATAACGGCGCGGGCAGCGGAAGCGGCACCCAGCCGTTGGTGGTGAACCGCGGCGGCGGTAGCGGCGGGGTCGGCACGGCGGCCGGCAACACGACCGCGGGCAACAACGCCGTACGGCGCGGTGCGAACGGCGGCGTTTCCTCCTCTTTCGGCGAACGCTACCAGGCGGCCGTACAGCAGGAACGCATCAGCGGCACAAACAACCGCCGCACGGGCGGCAGCGTGAACACGACCGACCCGGTGCGCCCGACCCAAACGCGGGTGCAGACCGGCGAAGGGGCGCAACGCTACA
>CAMXAS010000100.1 GCA_947179195.1 uncultured Bacteroidales bacterium | reverse complement strand
GTTTACCCCAACCCGACCGACGGCACGCTCTATGTGGAAAACCTGCCGGACGGCGCCTTTACGGGCGGCATCTACGACTTGCACGGGCGGCAACTGATGCCGCTGAACGTACAGGGCGGCGAAACGCTGAGCCTGCCGGTGGCCAAACTGCGCAAAGGTTCGTATATCGTCAAGCTGACGGCCGCGGACGGTGCGGTGCACATGGCCAAATTCCAGAAATTATAGCATTGAGTTTTAGATAAAGAGATTCCAGAAGACATGAAGACGAGAATGGTTTTGTATGCCGGCGTGTTGCTGTTGGCCGGCAGCCTGACGACGGCCTGTAACCGCGGGAAACAACCCGCCCAAGGGCCGAAAGAATATCCCGCCATCGTAGCCGCGGGCGAGGAAGCCGTGGGCACGGCCTCTTATTCGGCCTCCATCCGCGGCCGTCAGGATATAGATGTATATCCGCAGATTTCCGGCACGCTGACGAAATTGGCGGTGCAGGAAGGCGAACGCGTGAAAGAAGACCAGCTGTTGTTCGTCATCGACCAAGTGCCCTACCTCGCGGCCCTGCGCACGGCGGAAGCCAACGTGAAAGCCGCCGAAGCGGCGCTGAATACGGCCAAACTGACCTACGAAAGCAAGAAGACGTTGCGCGAAAAGAACGTGGTGTCGGACTTCGACCTGCAAACGGCCAAGAACAACAAACGGACGGCAGAAGCCACGCTCGAGCAGATGAAGGCTTTGGAAGTGACGGCGCGGCAGAACCTGTCCTATACCGAAATCCGCAGTGCTTCGGAGGGCGTCGTGGGCACGCTGCCCTACCGCAAGGGCGCGCTCGTGAGCCCGAATATGCCGAACCCGTTGACCACGGTGTCGGACAATTCGCAGATGTATGTCTATTTCTCATTGAGTGAAAACCGCCTGCTGAGCCTGACGCGCGAATACGGTAGCATCGAAGCGGCCATCGACAACATGGAAGATGTATATCTGCAACTCAACGACGGTTCGATTTACCCGCAAACGGGACGCATCGAAAGCATCAGCGGGGTTATCAACCGCAGCACGGGCACGGTAAGCGTGCGCGCCGTATTCCCCAACCCCAAAGGCATCCTGTTGAGCGGGGCTTCGGGCAACGTCATCATGACCGAACGCCAGTCCAACGCCATCATCATCCCCAAGGCCGCCACGTTTGAAGTGCAAGACCGCGTCTTCGTCTATAAAGTCAAAGACAGCGTCGCCACGGCGCAGGAAGTGACCGTCCACAACCTGGACGCGAAACGCTACATCGTGGATAAGGGCGTGGAAGCCGGCGACGTATTGGTGGCCGAAGGCGTGGGCCTGCTGCGCGAAGGCACGGCGGTGAAACCCGTATTCCAGAAGGCGGCCGACACGACGGAAGTGGCCGTGGACACCACCTCGCAGGTGGCCGTGGAAATCGCCGAAGAAGAAATGGCGGAGGCGAAAGCCGATACGACGATTGTCTTATAAGCCGGGTCACACGAAACGTAAAAGCAAAGAACCATGAAGTTAGAAACGTTTATACAACGGCCTGTCCTTTCGGCCGTTATATCGATACTCATCGTTTCGGTCGGCATCATCAGCCTGGCGACCCTGCCGGTGGAACAGTTCCCCGACATCGCGCCGCCTACGATTTCGGTTTCGACCTCCTACCCCGGCGCGAGCGCGGAAACGATACAGAAGAGTGTTATCGTACCGCTCGAAGAAGCCATCAACGGCGTGGAGAACATGAACTACATCACCTCGTCGGCCACGAACACGGGTAGCGCCACCATTACGGTCTATTTCAAGCAAGGCGTTGACCCGGACATGGCGGCCGTCAACGTACAGAACCGCGTGTCGCGCGCCACGGGCAACCTGCCGTCGGCCGTCAACCAAATCGGCGTCACCGTGAACAAGCGGCAGACGAGTATGCTCAAAATCTTCTCGCTCTACAGCCCCGACAGCTCTTACAACGAGACGTTCCTTGCGAACTACCTGATGATTAACGTCATTCCCGAAGTTCTGCGTATCGGGGGCGTGGGCGACGCCATGGTGCTGGGCGCCAACTACAGTATGCGTATCTGGCTCAAACCGGACGTGATGGCGCAATACGGCCTGATACCGTCCGACATCTCGGCGGTGCTGGCGGAGCAGAACATCGAAGCGGCCACGGGTTCGTTCGGCGAAAACTCGAACGAGACGTACCAATATACGATGAAATACAAGGGCCGTTTGCTTACGCCCGAAGAATTCGGCGAAATGGTCATCCGTTCGACGGCCGACGGCGAGGTGCTTAAAATCAAGGACATCGCCACGGTGGAACTCGGTAGCGAAAGCTACAACTTCATCGGTCAGACCGACGGCTGCCCCGGTATCACGGCCATGGTCTATCAGACGGCCGGCTCCAACGCCACGAAGGTGGTACAGGACATCGACAAGCTGTTGGACGAAATCCGTCCGACCTTGCCCAAGGGCACGGCCATCGTGAGCATCATGAGTGTGACCGACTTCCTCTACGCCTCTATCCGCGAAGTGCTTAAAACGCTGTTCGAGGCCATCGTCCTCGTTATCCTTGTAGTATATATCTTCCTGCAAGACCTCAAATCGACGCTGATTCCGCTCGTGGGGATTATCGTCTCGCTTATCGGTACGTTCGCGTTCATGATGTTGCTCGGTTTCTCCATCAACCTCATCACGTTGTTCGCCTTGGTATTGGTTATCGGTACCGTGGTCGACGACTCGATTGTGGTGGTGGAGGCCGTACAGTCCAAATTCGACGAAGGCTACCGCTCGCCCTACAAGGCCAGCGTGGAGGCCATGAAAGGCATCAGCGCGGCCGTCGTCACGTCCTCGCTCGTCTTTATGGCCGTATTTATCCCGGTATCGTTCATGGGCGGCACCTCCGGTACGTTCTACACGCAGTTCGGTCTGACGATGGCCGTGGCCGTCGGTATCTCGGCCGTCAACGCGTTGACGCTGTCGCCGGCCCTGTGCGCGATTCTGCTCCGTCCCTACACGGATGAGTCGGGCGAAGAGAAAGACAATTTCGCGTCCCGTTTCCGCCATGCGTTCAACGCGGTATTCGGCAGGTTGAGCAACAAATACAAAGGGTTCGTCCTCGTATTCATCCGCCGCCGCTGGATTCCGTGGGCCCTGCTGGGCGGCACGGCCGTGTTGCTCGTATTCCTGATGAGTACGATTCAAACGAGTTTGGTGCCCGAAGAAGACCAAGGCACGGTGTTCGTCAATGTCACGATGCCGGCGGGCTACTCGCTCAACTCCACCTCCAAGGTCATGGACGAAATCGAAACGGACATCCGCACGATTCCGCAAATCCGCGATTATACGAAGGTGAGCGGCTTCGGCTTGATTTCGGGACAGGGCGTTTCCTACGGTATGTTCATCATCAAACTCAAACCGTGGGATGACCGCCCGCGTAAATCCGACAACGTGAACAGCGTTATCAAGGAGATTTACAAACGGACGGCCGGCATTCACGAGGCCTCGATTTTTGCGATGGCGCCCGGTATGATTCCCGGCTACGGTATGGGTAACAGTTTGGAAATAAACGTTCAAGACCGTGTAGGCGGCGATGTGAACGAACTCTACAACGTAACGCAGAACTTTATCGCGGGCCTGCGGGCGTCGCCGGTGTTCCAAAGCGCGTTCTCGTCGTTCAGCGTCAGCTACCCGCAATGGCTCGTGGATGTGGATGCGGCCAAGTGCAAGCGCGCCGGCATTTCGCCCAACGAGGTGCTGAGCGTCCTGAGCGGTTACTACGGCGGTACTTACGCCTCCAACATCAACCGTTTCTCGAAGGTCTATCGCGTCATGGTGCAGGCGGCCATTCCCTACCGTACCACGGAAAGCACGCTCGACGATATGTTCGTCCGCATCAACGGCGAAATGGCGCCGCTGAGCCAGTTCGTGACGCTCAAACGCGTCTATGGTTCGGAAACGCTCTCGCGCTTCAACCTCTATAACTCCATTACCGTGAACGCCTCGCCCGCCGACGGCTACAGTACCGGCGACGCGATTGCGGAGGTGGCGCGCGTGTCGCAAGAGACGTTGCCCAACAACTTCAGCTATTCTTACGGCGGTATCACGCGTGAGGAAGCCTCGCAGTCGAACAACACGGCCATCATCTTCGGAATTTGTATATTCTTTATATACTTAATCCTGTGCGCCATGTACGAAAGCTTCCTCTTGCCGTTCGCCGTTATCCTCAGCGTACCGTTCGGCTTGATGGGCTCGTTCCTGTTCGCCCATATGCTCGGCTTGGAAAACAACATCTATCTGCAGGTCGGCTTGATTATGCTTATCGGTTTGATTTCCAAGACGGCGATTCTGTTGACCGAATATGCGGTGGACCGCCGCATGAAAGGCATGACGCTGGCGCAGGCGGCCCTGAGCGCGGCCAAAGCGCGTCTGCGTCCTATCCTGATGACGGCCAGTACTATGATTATAGGCTTGTTGCCGTTGATGACGGCCATGGGCGTGGGCGCGAACGGCAACCGTTCGTTGGGTTCCGGCGTCGTGGGCGGTATGCTCTTCGGTACGGTGGCCTTGCTGATTGTGGTACCGGTCTTCTTTATCATTTTCCAATCGTTGCAGGAACGGATCAAACCGCTGCACTTTAACTCCGATAATCAACATGAAGATAATGAATAAGACAAGTTTTCGCCAATGGATGCTGATGCTGGCCGGAACGGTCGGCTTGGCCGGTTTGATGACCGGTTGCGGCATTTATTCGTCTTACTCGCGGCCCGACGACCTGCAGGTGGACGGCATCTACGGTGAACCGGCGGCGAACGCCGACACGGTATCCATTGCCGACATCGCCTGGCGGGATTTCTTTACCGACCCCTATCTGCAAGACTTGATAGACTCGGTGCTGGTGAATAACGCGGATATGCGTATCGCCTTCCTGCGCGTGGAAGAATCGGAAGCGAGCCTGAAAGCCGCCAAGTTGGCGTTCATCCCCTCGTTCGG